>CAYUGW010000087.1:0-10763 GCA_964444245.1 uncultured Blastocatellaceae bacterium
TGGCGGCAGCCCTTTTAAGTTTGGCGGTGTCCGTTCTGCTTACTTTTCTGGTTCGCAAATTGGCGAGAAAATACGGCTTTGTCGCCGCGCCGAAAAGCGACCGCTGGCATAAACGACCGACGGCGATGATGGGCGGCGTGGCGATCTATCTGACGGTCGTTTCAATGTTTTTCCTGTTTGTGCCGCTTACGCAGGAATCTCTGGTGATTTTAGCGGCAAGCTCGTTTTTGTTTTTTGTCGGACTGCTCGATGATTATCTCCAGATAAAACCGTATCAAAAATTGATCGGGCAATTTATCGGCGTGGCGATCATCGTCGGTTTCGGGCTGGTTTTGCCGTGGACGGATTCCTATATTCTCAATATTGCGATCACCGCTTTCTGGCTGATCGGCATAACGAATGCGATCAATCTGCTCGACAATATGGACGGGCTTGCCGCCGGAATTTCGGCGATTGCCGCGTTTATCTTAGCTTTGGGTTTTGCGGCGAGCGGGCAGCCCGATGCGCTCGTTTTAACGGCGATTTTTGTCGGCGCACTGCTCGGGTTTCTGGTTTTTAATTTTAATCCGGCTTCGATCTTTATGGGCGACGGCGGTTCGATGTTTATCGGATTTTTCCTCGCTGCTTGCGTCCTGCTTAATGATATGGCGGGGCGTTCGCGCAGTATTATCTCGGTTCTGGCAGTTCCCGCGCTGATTCTGTTCGTGCCGATCTTCGATACGACATTCGTTACCATTCTAAGGAAATTATGGGGCAGAAAGGCTTCGCAGGGCGGGCGCGATCACACCTCGCACCGCCTCGTCGCGCTCGGCTTGTCGGAACGCTCCGCCGTTTTGATGCTTTACGGTTTTGCTCTTTTTGCCGGCATTCTGTCCCTTTTAGTGCGCGAACTCGAAACTTTTCAGAGCATTGCCCTGATCGTGCTGTTTACGCTGACGCTGACGCTGGTCGGCGTTTATCTCTCCAAAGTCAAGGTTTATAAAGAACAGGAAGAAGAACTCGCCCTGCAAAATAATGCGGCGTTCGGCTTTCTGATAAATTTATCGCACAAACGGCGCGTTTTTGAAGTTTTACTCGATGCCTGCCTGATCTCGCTCTGCTATTACGGGGCGTATTTCTTGATCTTCGGTCCGTTTGAAAACAGCCCGACCTGGTATCTGTTTGAAAAAACTCTTCCCTTCCTGATCGTTATCAAACTTTTTATATTTTTGGCGGTCGGCGTATATCGCGGCATCTGGCGTTATACGGGTTTGAATGATTCCGTAACTTTCTTAAAAGGCGTGGTAATCAGTTCGATGTTCAGCGTTTTAGCCGTCTTGCTGCTTTACCGTTTTGAAGGATTCTCGCGCACGGTTTTTGTCGTGGATGCGCTTCTTCTTCTGCTGGCACTTGCCGGCAGCCGGCTTGCCTTTCGCTTTTTCCGCCAGCTGCTCCCGAATCCGACGAGCGGCGAACAGCAGCGCAAAGTCCTGATCTACGGCGCGGGCGACGGCGGCGAGATGGTCCTGCGCGAACTGGAAAATAATCCCGATTGGAATTATACACCCGTCGGTTTTGTGGACGACGATCCTTTGAAAACAGGCAAGGTCATTCGCGGGCTGAAGGTTTTCGGCGGAAACGGTTCCTTGCAAACGATCTGTCTGGAAAACGGCATCGAGGAAATCCTGCTTTCCTTCCGCAATGTTTCACCCGAACGCCTCAAAGAAGTGCGGGAAATTTGCGCTAATACGGATGTTTCATTAAAACGCGCCCAGATAAAAATCGAGCCGATCGATCTGGGTTGAAAGGAAACAAAGATTTTTTTTTTACCGCAAAGAAACGCAAAGAGAAAGATTTTCAGTTAAATCGTTAAGTTAAGTCAGTATTGGATAAGAAAGATGAAATAAGCCGATGAAATCGGCGGTCATATTTGTAGCCCACAGTGCAAACTGTGGGAATTGGCACGATGAAATAACCAAAGCCGCCCGAAACGGCGGCATATTTATTATGTCGCTCTCTTCGAGAGCTTAAACTTTTATAACGAATCTTCCCATAACTGGCGTTATGGGCTACAAATATACCGCCGTTTTCAACGGCTTATCCTAACGTTAAGTTAAACCATCCGCTTGCGGCAGATGGTTCTAACCCGCATAAGTCATCCAAAGTAAATATTTTTATTAAAAGGCGCGGAAATTGTTATAAACCTCATAGTTGATATGATTTAACCGGATTCTTCACTTTTGCCTTTTGCCTTTTTACTTTTGCCTTATCTGCATACCTCTCTTTGAAAAAAAACGCTTCACGGCTTATCTTATCTTGAATGGCATTAAAAATAATCAGACTTAAAACCGTCCCGCTGAAAATCGCGCTCTGCGCCGTTTGTTTGATTTTCTCGGCGTTGATGTTTTTCTTTGCCAAATGGTGTTTCGGCAATTCGATCTCGACGCAGGCGCAGCATCTGGAAGTTGCCGAACTTGCCGCCGCGCTTGCCCCGTCCGATCCGCAGACTCATTACGCGCTAGCGGTCTTACGCGAAAAAACCTTTTTGCCCGAAGAGCTGGAAAAATCTCTCGCCGGATATGAAATGGCTGCCGCGCTTGCGCCGCACGATTTTCGTCTGTGGCTCGCCCTCGGCAAGGCGCGTGAGCGCAGCGGAAACGCGGCGGGCGCGGAAGCCGCACTTCGGAAAGCTCTCGAACTTGCGCCGAATTATGCGCAAATCCGTTGGACTCTGGGCAATTTTTTGCTGCGTCAGGGGCGCACTCCGGAAGCCTTTGCCGAAATCCGCAAAGCGGCAGAAGGGAATGAAACTTATCTCAGACCGGCAATCTCCGCCGCCTGGCTCGCCTTTCAGGGAAATCCGGGCGAGATCCGGCGAAACTTCGGCGATTCAGCCGTTTTAAATGCGATGCTGGCGGCTTTTTTAGCCGCAGAAAAGCGTTTCGGCGAAGCACTCGAAATCTGGAAATCTCTGCCCGCCGAAGACAAAAAAACGCGTTTCAGAGCGGAAGGACAGACGCTTTTCGCGCAGCTGCTGGCGGCAAAAAAATACCGCGATGCGCTCTCTATCTACAACGAAATCGCCGCGCCCGGCGAGCAAACCTTTGCGGCGGAACAGATATTTAACGGCGGTTTTGAGCGGGATGTCAAACCGAAGGGCGCGAGCGTTTTCGATTGGCAACTGGGCGACGGTTTCCAGCCGCAGATCGGTTTTGACGACGGACAGAAAAGCGAAGGCGCGCGCGCCCTCGTCGTCGTTTTTAATTCGGCGGACGGCAGAGATTTCCGCAACCTGTCGCAATTGATTGTCGTTGAACCCGGTAAAAATTACGAGCTGAGTTTTTCATACAATTCCGATCTGAAAACCGCCGCGACATTTCGCTGGCAGGTTACGGATTCCGCGGGTAATATTTTAGCCGAAACCGAAAATCTGGCGGAAAAAGCCGATTGGACAAAATTGAGTCTGCCGTTTCTGGCTCCGGCAGATGCGGAAGCCGTAACCGTCAGGCTCGTCCGTGTCAAATGCCCGCAGGGAATCTGCCCGATTGCGGGAAAAATCCGGTTTGATGATTTTCAGTTGAGATAGAAAGTAGATAGTAGTCCGAATTTCAGATTTCAGATTTCAAATTTCAAATTTCAAATTTGTGTTGAAAAACTAATATTGAAAAGTTTGAATTACTTGAAAATTTGATTTACAGAGTACTTAGCTCGACTTTATCCATTTTGAAAATTGGCAACATCAATAAACGATTCGTGCGGCTGATTTAACGACAGAGTTTTCAAACATCGGGCTAAAATAGTGATGTTTGAAAACTCTAAGTAATGATATTTCAACACTTATAAAATCAGGTAAATCAGCCTTCAAAAGTTTTTCAAAAAATGGATAAAGTCGAGCTTAGTTTTTTTAATTTTCTGATATTTGATTTTTGACCGATAAACATTTCAACCTGATTTCTTAATCTGAAATCTGAAATTTGAAATCTGAAATCTGAATAAAAGAATATGCTCGAAGAAAAAGACAATCCTGAATATCACACGCGCCTGAGCGGAAGTATTTTTGCCGTTTTGTGCGGCGTTTTGTTTTTTTCGACGATTGCCTTCGGCGCGGTTGATGTCTGGGCGCTGGGCGTTTTGTCTTTGATTTCGGCTCTTATCATAGTTTTATGGGGCGTTGATTCGTGGAAAACGGGCGAGTTTGTGTTCAGCGGGAATCTTCTCCAGCTTCCGGTTTTAGGGCTTGTGTTGATCGGTTTGATTCAGCTTCTGCCGCTTCGTTCGCCTTCGGTCGGGGTGGAATTATTAGCGGTTTCGCCCGTCAGGTCGTTGTCGCTTGCTCCGAATGAAACGCGGTTTGCCGTGATTCAACTGATTATTTATCTGGTGTTTTTTGCCGCCGCGTATCTTGTTTTAAATAATGAAAGCCGCTTGCGAAAAATGGTTTATATCATTATGGTTTTCGGCGCGGGAATGGCTTTTTTCGGCATTTTGCAGCGTCTGGCAAGCGCCGATGATCTGATCTACGGACTTCGCCAATCGTTTCAGGCAAATCCGTTCGGCTCGTTTGTCAATCAGCATCATTTTGCCGCGTTTATGGAAATGACGATTGCCCTGCCGCTCGCGCTTTTATTCGGTAAATCCACTAAAAAAGATAAGCGCGTGCTGCTGATTATCACCGCCGTCATTATGGGCATAGCGATTCTTATGACGAGTTCGCGCGGCGGATTTTTAAGTCTGTTGGGCGTTACGGGTTTTATCGTCGCGGCAAATATGCTTAAAAAAAGGCGCGATCTGGAAGAAAGTTCGAAGGCTGAAAAAAACCGCCATTACCGGCGGAATTTTGCCTTGGCAGGCAGCGGTCTGGCTCTGATCATCGTGATTTTCGGCATTGTTCTGTATCTGACGAATGATTCGACGCTCGACCGCGTGATTACGATGCAGACCGGAACGGATGATATCAGCAACGGCAGAACGCATTTTTGGAATGTGGCGTGGCAGATTTTCAAGGATTACCCGATTTTAGGTTCGGGGCTTGATTCCTACGGCGCGGCTTTTCCGAATTACGACACCTGGAACGGGCATTATCGCCTCGAACGCGCTCATAACGATTATCTGCAAATTTTATCCGATGCCGGAATCATCGGGTTTTTATGCGTCGCCGGATTTATTTATTTATTGTTCCGGCAAAGTTTGCGCCTGATTGCCAAAGCGGAAAGCCGTTTCCGGCGCAACACCGCAATCGGCGCATTAGCGGGCTGTTTCGGCATTTTGATTCACAGCTTTTTCGATTTCCCTTTGCGCACGCCTTCAAATTCGTTTTTCTTTTTAACGCTCGCAGTTCTGGCAACCGTTTCCGCCTATGTGCCGAAAAGCGAGCGGAAAATGTTAAGAAAAGATGAAAGCCCGGGAGCGCGAGACACCCTGCCTGCAATGAGTCCGAAAGGACGAAAAAGCGTTTGAATAAAAATAAGTTTATTGCAATCTCACGCGCTCCCGGCTAAAATTTCTACCCTTTTTTACAAACCGATCCTTGTTTTCGGATAAATATTCTGGACGAATCCGTCTTCAAATTGCAGCGTCATCACCAATGTATTGGATTTGTTCGGGTTAAGCCGCACGCCTTTTAGAATTCCGCCTAAAACGACATCCGACTCATTGTGTTTTCTGACATCCAATTTTACGCCCCGCAGCTCGATATATTCGGAAAAATGAATTGAAGTGCCGTTTGGATTGGTGGCGGAAATCCGCAGAAATCCGGGATTTTCCATTGAGTCGCAGACGTAATTTACCGCGCCTTTGCAATCGGCGAGGATTTTTCTGACCGGAAAAACAAATTCTCTCCCGACATAGCTTTTTGCCGCGACTTCCAATCTTTTTCGCGCCGCATCTTCCTGCTCGCGGTCGCCGGAAAATGAGTAGGCAATGACCTTGCCGGCGAGCGCGTAGAGATAAATATAGCGCAGCCTTGCTTTTTTTAAATCCTTGGTTTCCGCGCTCAGTTTTAGCTGGTATTCTTCTGCTAAAGCTATTGTTTTATTCCAGTCTTCAAGCTGCAAAGCCGATTCCAATTTATTCCAGTCTTCTGCCGGAATATCGTTTTCCGCGCTGCTTACCGCCGGAACATTCGGAACATTTTCCTTTAAGACGAGCTTTTCCGTCTGAGCGGAAATGCCCGCGGCAAAAATAAAAGTAAAAACTACAACTAAACTCAGATTTTTCATATATTTTGATAGTGTATTTCAGATTTCAAATTTCAGATTTCAAATTTCAAATTGAAAACCGAATCAAAATGTTTATCGGTCAAGAATCATTTACCAGAAAATTTAAAAATCGCTCTAATAAATTGGAGGCAATTTATTTCACACGCGCTTATTTACTACTTTGTAAATTAATTTTTTAACATTTTCATTCCCGACTATTTATAGGAAAATCCCTTTAATCTTTAATTTGAAATCTGAAATTTGAAATCTGAAATTATTAAGAAACTTAATTTACAGAGTATTTACAGTAACTATATTTTTAGCGAACCGTTACGGTAACTTCTTTTTTGCCGCAATTCGATTCGAATATAACGGTAAAAATGCCTGTTTTCGGGCTGATTGATGTGATAACAAAAAGAGCACGTTCCGCTAAAACGCCGACATCCTTTTGAAATTCGACGCTGATGTCCTGCGAATTGCCGGGTATTGCCGTCAGCTCCGAAAAATCTCCGCCCGTGCCTTCAAAGCTTGCAAAAACTCCCAACTTGCCGCCGTCTCTGACAATCGAAATTTTATCCTCACTGATAATTAATGTGCAGGGCGCGGTGGTATTTTCCGGATTGTTTTCCGTTTTTGCGCCGGAAACAATTCGCGGACGCGAGGTGGTTACGGTTTCCGGTGTTTTTTCCGGCGGCGCGCTGGCAGCAGTTTCATCCGCATCCGTTCGAGCGGATTTGTCTTCGCTCTTTTCCTCCGGATTTTCCGGCTTTTCATCGGTTTTCGCTTTTTTTTCTATTTTCGGAACGCTTATAATAATCGGATCGAAAAGCGAATTCGGGGGCTTTTCGGCGGTCAGATTTTCCGCCGGTTCAGTGATATTTTCCGTTTTTTCGGGTTCGGTGTTTTTTTCCGAAGTCTCAGCAGTTTCCGGCAGGGTTTCCGCCGGAATTTCGGGAGTCGGCGCGGGCGTTTCTTCTGTAACCGGTAAGGTTTCGTCCGTTTTTATTTCTTCCGGCGTTGGTTCAACTTCGGGAGTGGTTTCAGGTGTCGGCGTTGTTTCCGTTTTTACGGGATCCGGAGAAACGGGCGAAATATCGGCGTTTTCTTCGGTTGTAACATCCGTATTTTCCGGCGTTTCTTCCGTTTTTTCCGGTGTCGGATCGGTTTTTACCATCGGAACATTTTCGGGAATTATTAAATTTTCAGGAGTCGAAGTCGGTTTTACATCGGTTTGCAAATAATTATCCGTTTTCGGCTCTTCAATTGCGATGGGAACATTGGCGGGAATCTTAATGTTGACCGGAGTCGGTTGCGGCGTTATTTCCGGAGTCGGTTCGGGAGTCGAGGTTTCCGCAGGTTTGACGATCTGCGCTGTTTCCTGCCCGGTAATCTGCGGCTTTGCGCCGATTATTTGATCCAAACCCTCGACGGTGCCGTTGACTTTTTCATAGAGCGATTCGATGATGATGCGTTTTGCCGGATCGGGAGCTTCCGTGTTATACCCTTCGATATATGCGTCCAGAGCTTCCTTCGATTTCCCGACGGCTTCGAGCGCACTGCCCAAACGCCATTTGCTCGAATGCCACCACACGCTTTTTTCCGGCAAAATGCTGATGGCGCGTCTGAACCGAACGGCGGCTTCATCCGTTTTTCCCTGTTCGAGAAACGCCCGCCCGGTCAGTTCTTCGATTCTGCCGCGCAAAATCCTGGAAAGCGTCGGGCGCGGAACATCCGGCACGATCAGCAGTTCGTTTCTCGTCGCGGCAATCATCCGCGTTTCATAGAGTTCGTCCGCCATCACCGCCGCCGCCGGACTTGTTATGTCCAAACCGGTTTCGACCTTGCCGATAGCGGCTTGCGCCATTTCCAAAACCTTTGCCGGAGCGATTCTTTTATCCAACAGGCGATTGGCAATAAAAAGACCGCGATGGAGCTTCATATTGTCTTCGCCTTTGAAAAATTCTTCCGCCGCTTCCGCTATTTCCGTTTCATTCGGCTCGGCGGCATCGAGTTTTCGGCTGAATTTTAAAAGCGATTTGAGCTTTTCCGCCATTACCGGATCATCTGCCGCAACGGGTTCAAAAATGCTTGCGCGGCGTTCGAACGAGAGAATTTCGATAAAACTTTTTCCTTCCTTTAAGACGCGTCCGCCCAAATTTGCCGAAACCAGACCGTCTTTAACGGAAAATGTTTTTTCCAGTTCATTAGCGGCTTCGCGGTAAAATCCGGCAGCCATTCGCGCCGCCGCAATTTCATAATTGAGCGTCGGGAAATTTCCGTGTTGGCGGGCAATCAAAAGCGTACGTTCGGCTTCCAGAGGGCGTTTTTGCTTAATAAGTCCGCGTGCCAGAGCAATATGCGCCCAGGTATAACGCGGTTCGACGGCGATGGCTTTTTCCGCCAGTTCAATCGCTTTCGCGCCTTGATTATGCGCCGCATACCAATATGCCGCGCCGACCAGAAGAAATAAATTATTCGGATTCGCGTCCAGTGCGCGTTCCATCTCGGTTTCGGCTTCCGCGCGTCTGTCGGCGTTAAAAAGCGATAAGATCAAACCCGTCTGCGCGGAATTGTCCGCTGCATCCTTTTCCAGCATCGTGCGGTAAAGCGCAGCGGCTTCGTCCGCTTTTCCCGTAGCGCGTTTCATTTCCGCCAGACTTCGCATCGAAATTATCGAATCGGGATTGATTTCCAGAGCTTTGGCGTAGGCGGCTGCCGATTCTTCCAGATCGAAATTCATGCGGTTGGCAAGACCGAGTGTTTGATACGCCGCCACGGATGCCGGTTCGATTTCGAGAACTTTTTCGGCAACGCGTTTGGCTTCGGCAGCGGCTTCCGTGCCGAGATAAAATGCCGCCAGAGCGAGCAATTGTTGGGAATTTCCCGCTATTTTTTCTTCGATTATCATTGCCGCGTCAAATGCGGCTTCGCGCTGTCCGCGGAAGAAAAGATTGGTCGGAATCTGGGCGAGTATTTCGTTGAAAAAATTATTGGAAACTGGTGTCGGGGCTTCTGCGGCGGCAAGTTTGAAAAGTTCGATGCCGCTTTGATTGTCGCTCAGACGAAGTTTTTGATCGCCCAATTCGGCACGCGAGCTGGCAATTAATTCGAGCGCGAAGGTTTTCTGTTCGGATTCGGGAAAATCTTCCGTGAATTTTTTCAGCGCGGCGATGCGGTCGGTCAGGCTTGTCTGAGCGCGGGCATTTTGAAATTCCTGCGCTTCATCGAGCGGCGTTTGTTCGGCGACAGGCGGCGGCGCGGGCGTTTTTTTTGCGTTTTTTTGCGGATAAACCGTCAGCGAAAAAACAACTAATAAAATTATAATTACAAAGTTTTTCATACAAATTGAATATTAGTAATTGATTAGGTCTTTGATTACCGGTGAAAAAAGTTTAAAAGTGAAAGTGTGAAAAAGTGAAAAAGTTCTTTTTGTCTGATAAAAATAACTTTCCGGTAAAACCCGTTTATTTTTCAGAAAAATCGAAGTCCGGAAATATCAAAAACTTTTTCACATTTTCACGTTTAAACTTTTTCACCCTTTCTAAATATCTGACCCAATAAAATACGATTATTAATTGTTAATCGTTAGTCGTTAATTGTAAAGCCTTTCGACATCTCCGGCGATAAGAATAAAAAAGCTTTATCCGAATTTTCCCGCCAATATTAGCACAAAATTGCAAAAAACGGCTGATGGTTTTATCCTAACAAAAGCTATGAATTTAACCGAAGAAGTCTGGCAGGAAAAGCTCGATGAAGCTCTTCACAATGCCCAATTGCACGAACGCAGCGATGTTGCCGATTATATTTCCCTTAAAGCCTCAAACGATGCGGTGCGCGCCGGCAGCGTCAAATGGCTGTTTGAAACCGTCTTGGAAATCGTTTTCGCATTTAACGAGCGCGGTGCGCGAATTAAACTCGAACAAAAGGAAAACCATCAATTCCGGCACGAAAAAGCCTATTTAACGGGATCGCTTCTGAAACTTCAACACGGTATAAGATGTCTGACATTGGAAGCAGGTTGGACGCGCAATCCCGGCGACGGTTTTATGCGCGGCGGTGCGCTCGTTTTTGCGCGGATCACGCATTTCGGGTTTCCGAAAGAAGCGGAAGAATTAGTTCTTTTGCGTTATGAAGATCATCCGCAATGGTTTTCGGTTGACGGCGAATTTCACCGCATCTCGTTTGATGTCAGAAGTCTGCGGCGGCATTTCGAGGTATTTCTGGGCGATTGATTTTTTATAGCGAAATAAGCGGGTAAGCAAAGGTAATCCGGTTTATTGATTTTAATAAATCAGGCGATTAATTTGAATAATTTCAAGCAGTTAAAAGAGATTTTCACTTTTGCCTTTTGCCTTTTTACTTTTGCCTTACGGTTTATTACTTTGTAAATTAAATTTTCGAGTGTTTGGAGTCCCGCCTTTAGGCGGCTTTACCGCCGCGCTTCGCTGGCGGATGCCGCCTAAAGGCGGGACTCCAAACTTTTTTCAAACGCCTTAAAATTTAATTTACGCTCTACTTACGGTTTATTACTTTGTAAATTAAATTTTCGAGTAATTCAAATTTTTCAATATTTGTTTTTCAACACAA
>CAYUGW010000088.1:0-10736 GCA_964444245.1 uncultured Blastocatellaceae bacterium
CCGCGAAATCAAAGCCGATCCGCGCATCAATGCCGCGCGAATAATTTTGATGCCTTCATACGGGCGGCGCGGACACGGCAGAGTCGCTAAAAAAATCGATATTGACGGTTATCTTATTAAACCGATCAAGCAAGCCGATCTTTTCGATTGCATTTCCGCCGTTTCCGCCGGAACTCGCGTTAAACCCGACGATCAAAAAACAAGCGTTAAAAAACAACTCGTAACGCGCCATACGATCACGGAAAATCGTTTTAAAAACAAGGAATTGATTCTGCTTGTCGAAGATAATGCGGTCAATCAAAAACTGATTAAAATACAGCTCGAACGCATCGGTTATCGTGCCGACATTGCCGAAAACGGTTTTGAGGCTTTGAACGCGTTAAAGAAAAATCAATACGCTCTGGTCTTGATGGATTGCCAGATGCCGCAAATGGACGGTTACGCCGCGACGGAAGAAATCCGCCGCAGTGAAGCGGGCGAAAAACGAATTCCGATTATTGCGATTACCGCCAATGTGATGCCGGATGAAATCGAAAAATGTTTTGCCGCCGGAATGGATGATTATCTTGCCAAGCCTTTTTCTCAGGAAAACCTCGAAAATACCATTAAAAACTGGCTGAAAAAAGATTCGGGCATTGCCGAAAAGAACGAAAAATTACCGGATGATAAAACATTTATAGAACAGAGTTCAAACGAAAACGCTGCCGATACGATTGCAAAAACCGTTAAAATCCGGATAAACGAACTGGAAAATGACATCGGTTTCGAGATTCTCAATGAAATTATCCAGCTGTTTATTGAAAATTCGGCAGAAAAAATAAATTATTTGCGCGAAGCCATAAAAGAAAAAGACCTTGCCCGCATAAAGATCGAAGCCCACGGCTTAAAGGGCAGCTGCGGAAATATCGGTGCGACATATATTGCCGATCTGTGCTTTAAGATTGAAACAGAGGCGAAAGCAAATAACCTGAAAAATATAAACTCGGCTTTCAAGGAAATCGAATCTTTATTTCCCGAACTGCGCAACGTACTGGAAACACACAGCCGCGAGATTTTAGTTTAGAAACTATCTCAAAAATAAAATATTTGGTTAAGCAAGCGGTCTTTGACCGTGTTTTCCCTATAAATTAACGGTGAAACGCGGTCAAAGACCGCTTGCTTAACGGTCGGTTTTTATTTTTGAGATAGTTTCTAGTTTTATTCACTTTGATTCATCCAAAATGCAAATTTCAAAAGCTGCGAAGATTACTTGAGTTCATATTCTTTTCCTGTCAAAATACCCGTTATTTACGGGAGTCGAAATTTATCTTGAAAATATTGATCGCCGAAGATGAAACAGTTTCCCGCCGCCTACTGCGCACGGTTTTAGAATCGTGGGGACACAAAGTGATCGAAACATCCGACGGAATTGCCGCGTGGGAATTTCTGCAGCAAAAGGAGACGGTCGAAATGGCGGTTTTAGATCTGACAATGCCCGGAATTGACGGCATCGAAGTTTGCCGCAGAGTGCGTAAAAATCAGGATTCAACCCCGATTTATATCATTCTTCTGACGGCGCAAAGCGGAAAACAAAGCGTCATTCGCGGACTCGAAGCCGGCGCGGACGATTATATTACAAAACCTTTCGATCACGACGAACTGCGTGCCAGAGTCAATTCCGGTTCGAGAATTATCGGACTGCAAAAAAGTCTGGAGCAGAGAGTTAAAGAACTGGAAAAAGCTCTGGCTGAACTTAATACGGCGCAGGAAAGTTTGCGAAATCTTTCGCTGACGGACGAACTGACGGGACTTTACAACCGCAGAGGTTTTTTTACGCTTGCCGAACAGCATATCAAAGCATCCTTGCGCTCCGGCAATGAAATCTCGCTCATTTATTCGGATATGGACGGGCTGAAAATTATCAATGACACATTCGGTCATGAAACCGGTTCGGAAGCGATCAAGCAAACGGCGAATATTCTGCAGCAGACTTTTCGCGCGTCCGACATCATCGCCCGCATCGGGGGCGATGAATTTGTCATTCTCGAATCTCAGATTCCTTCGAGCGGTTTCGGAACAGGCGTAAAAAGACTCGAAGATAACATCAGCCAATTTAATAAAACCGGAGATTTCCCTTTTGAATTATCGCTAAGTATCGGAACTACACAAATCAGCGTCGAGGAAGATTTTTCAATTCAGAGATTTCTGGCACAAGCCGATGTCATGATGTATGAGAAAAAAAGACAGAAATCAATTCTTTCCTGACTAGAATCAGTAATATTTTAACGTGAGGCGCGACGGGAGAAATTCAGATTTAGTCGGTGAAACCGACGTTATATTTGTAGCCCACTTCGCAAGATGTGGGAAAATGATTGAATTTTTGTTAAAGCCATTGAAAATGGCGGCATAAAATATATGTCGCAGTTTCAGAGCTGCTTGCACAATATCTCTAACTTGTTCCCAAAAACTCAACGTTATGGGCGGCGAAGCGTGAATAATCATCGCCGTCTTCGACGGCTTATGTCGCGCCTCGCGTTATTTTAACGTCATTCAGGATATTTTAACCTTTTCTATTTTTCTCCCTTTCAAGCGTCGTTTTCACCCGCAAAAATTCGATTTCTATTTCATTAATCAAGTCTTTAATCGTTTCGATCTCATCAATTTCTTGAATATTCTCCAGCTTTTCACAAAGTTCCGCCAGAGTTTCCGCGCCCAAACTCAATGATGCGCCTTTTTGTGTGTGAACTGTTTGCGTAAAGGTTTCAAGATCAAATTCATCCAAAGATTTTTTCATCAACTCGATTCTGTGCAAACTCTCGACGTTAAACACATCAATGATTTCTCTTAAAAAGTTTTCATTCGACGCATCGAGACGGCGTAAGGTTTTGAGGGTTTTAGGATTTATTTGATTGAGGTTGGTCAAATCATTTTCTTCAATCTCATCCGAATTATTCGAGGAAATCGCTTCGGATTTCGGCAGCCATCTGTCGAGAACGGAATAAAATGTCTGTTTATCTAAAGGTTTCGTCAGATAATCATCCATTCCGACCTCGAAACAACGCGATTTTTCTTCGGGCAAAATGCTTGCTGTTAAAGCGATTACAGGAATATGCCGGTCTTTATTTTCATTTTTGCGAATGTGTAAGGTCGTTTCAAAACCATCCATTTCCGGCATATGGCAATCCATCAGAATCAGATCATATTCGGAATTCTGCATTTTTTTAAGTGCTTCGTGTCCGTTATCAGCCACGTCCACTTCAAAACCGAGCGGTTCGAGCATCGCCACGGCGACTCTTTGATTGGTGTAGTCATTTTCCACCAAAAGCAGTTTTGACTTAGAAAATACCGGAGTTGTTCGGCTTTTATATTCGTCCGAATATGTCGAATTTCCGTTTGTTTCGGGTAAAATTGCGCGGTCGTATTGACCGGGAAATAATGCCGCACACAAAACCCTGTTCAAAGATAAACGGCGAACCGGTTTTGATAAACAAAAGACGTTTTCCGCCACGATATTTTTTTCGAAGATTCTGGTGAGAATGATTAAAGGTATTCCCGATTTACCGAGTTCGAATCTCAAATCTTCAATTGTTTTCCGGTCATTTTCCAAGGAAACCGCGTCGAATATCACGGCATTTATCGAATCGATAGATTCAACATCTTCAAAATGCGCGGGAATTTTCTCAAAGCCGGTGATTTCTAAATTCCAGTTATTGACTTGTGCTGCAATGCTTTGCCGCAAAGTTTCGCTTTCGCTGATTACAAAGACTTTTTTCTTGTTAAAATCCGTCAGAATTTCGGAAGATGTCCGAACGGTTTCGGGTTTGCCGAAATCGGCTGTAAACCAAAAAGTGCTTCCATTTCCGTTTTCGCTTTCGACTCCGATTTGTCCGCCCAGCATTTCAACCAGTTGTTTTGAAATCGTCAACCCCAAGCCCGTTCCGCCGTAAATGCGCGTGGTCGAATTATCGGCTTGCGTGAAGGGCTGAAAAAGATTGCTCAGAGTTTCCCGTTCAATTCCGATTCCGGTGTCTTTGACTTCAAAACGTATGGTAATTTTCTGCGAATCTTCCGCGACCGACCGCAAACGAACGCTGATCTCACCTTTTTTAGTGAACTTTATTGCATTATCAACCAGATTTATCAGGATTTGGCGCAGGCGCAGCGGATCGCCGTTGACAAACGTCGGCGTTCCGGTTTCTGTCAATAAAATCAAGTCCAATCCTTTTGTCTGCGCTTTGTGAGCGGCAAGTTCTAAAACGTCTTCGACCGCCGTGTTCATATCGAAATCGATCTTTTCCAATTCCAGTTTTTTCGCTTCTATTTTTGAAAAATCGAGAATGTCATTGATAATTCTCAGGAGCGATTCGCCGGAACGCTTGACCATTTCCGCCCGTTCGCGCTGCTGTTCGTTCAATTTCGTATCGAGCAGAAGTCCGGTCATTCCGATAACGCCGTTGAGCGGCGTGCGGATTTCGTGGCTCATATTCGCTAAAAACTGGCTTTTTGCCTGCGCGTAACTATAGGCTTTCTTCTCGGATTCTTTGAGCTGCTCGACCTTTTCGGCAAGTTCGCGGGTTCGTTCGCCGACTTTGATCTGAAGCGAGCGGTTTCTGTTTTCGAGCGTTGCCGTGCGCAGACGCATCGCGGCGAAAACTAAAAAAATCATCGCCAGAGCATAAAACAGATAAGCCCACCAGGTTTGCCAGAGAGCCGGATTTACCGTAAATGCAAAAGTTACGGGTTCGGAAACATTTCCCGCAAAATCTTTTCCCCAAACTTTGAATTCATAATCTCCCGGCGAAAGCGCGGCATAATCTTTTTTATAATCTTTTGTCCAGGCAGACGGCGCGGGATCGATTCCGATCAGCTGCGTTTGATATTGAATTTCCTGTTCGTGCGAAAAAGAAAGCAGTGAATACTCGAACATCAAATGATTTTCGTTGTATTCGAGCGTTTTGTTAGTGCTGAAATCGTAAGGTTTGTCATTTACTAAGATACTTTCGATATACAGAGGCTTTGAAGTTTTTTCCGCTATTTCCAAAGCCGGATCGAAAAAGGTTGCGCCGCCGACCGTTCCGCCCCAAATCCGACCTTTGGAATCAACAAACGACGCGCCGCCGTTTCCTTCATTCGACGGCAAACCGTCTTCGACCGTGAAATTGCGAATTTCATATTCGGTCGCGGCATTCTCAAATTCCGTGCGCGGCGCAAATCTGGTTACACCTTTGTTATGAAAAAAATAGAGCCTTTCATTGTGATCTTCCCGAATTTGATAGATCGTATTATTCGGTATCTTCGGCGTGCTGGCATCATCGAAAACTTCCCAGCGCGGCTCGCTTGCTCTGATGTCCATCCGCGCTGCACCGCCGCCTTCCGTTCCGACCCACATATATTCCTTACCGTTTTTAGGACGGCTTAAATGAATGCTGAGGACAAAGTTCGTCGGCAAACCGTGCTGCATATCGAAAACCTGCCATTTTTCATCTTCAAGGCGAATCACGCCGCCGCCGCCGGTGGCGATCCACAAAACGGATTTGCCGTCTTCACCCAAGCTTTCTTCAAAATCGAAAATATTACTGGTCGGAAATCCGTTCGAGGTATTGTAAAACGTCCATTCGTTCTTATGCAGACGCGCGACTCCGCGACCGCTCGCCGCCCAGACCACTCTTTCTTTTTGCTCATTAAGCGAGGCAAACATTGCGCGAACGCTGACCTTTCCGAGGTCATTTTCTACTTTTCCCTGAACCCAGCGTCCGTTTTCAAACCGCGCTAAACCGCTGCCCTTGGTGCAAGCCCATAAAACCTTTTCCCCGTCGTCGAGCGTGGTTTCAAAAATCTCGAAAACGGTGTTGTCGGGAAGCCCGTCTGATGTGTTGAAAATCGTCCACTCGCCGTTTTCAAGCCGCGCCACGCCGCCGGCGTATGTTCCGAACCAGAAGGCATTTCCCGCATCGTTTTGCGATTCGTAAATGGCAAAAACGGAATCCGCCGGCAGACCGTTTTTAGTGTTGAAACTTTTCCAACTGTCCAGCGGCAGACGCGCCAAACCACCGCCGTCGCTTCCGATCCACAAGGATTCCGTCGCTTCTTCGCCCGGACCTTGCAGCAAACCGAACACGCTGTTGACCGGAAGACCTTCGCGCATCGTCAATAACTGCCATTTTCCCTTGTCAAAATGCGCCAATCCGCCGCCGTCGAGTCCGACCCACAAATGTTTTTCCTTATTGTTATCAACGGTTTCGGCTAAAGCGACCACGCTATTTTTGATAAAGCGTGCTTCCGCGTCGAGATTTGTCCATTTTTTTTCAGTTATATCAAAAGACAAAATGCTATTTCCCGCCCCGACCCACAGCATATTTTGTCCGTTTGCATTTTTGGTTGGCAAAAGCGATCTTACTCTTACATCTGCGGCATCTTCCGGAACAAAAGTTTCCCAAACGCCTTCAGAAAAACGCGATAATCCTTTAGCCGTTCCCACCCATAAACTGCTTTTCCCGTTTTCTTCAGAAGTTTCGCCCAAACTTAAAACCTCGTCCGACGGCAAACCGTTTGACGAGTTATAAACCGTCCAATCTCTTCCGTCAAACGCGCTTAAACCGCTTTCGGTTCCGATCCAGATGATCGAATCTCCGTTTGAATTTTTCGTCTCGAGCAGAGCATTTCCGTTTTTGCCGGAAAGTCCCGATTCGTTTGAATATACCGTCCATTCTCCGTTCTTGAGCCGAACCGCGCCGCCTTCGGATTTGCCGAACCAAATACTGCCGTCGCTTGCCGCTAAAATGCTTCTGACAAAGTTTGAAACCGTTCGCTGCGGCAGATTGACGACCTTCCAGCTTCTGCCGTTATAAACCGCCCCGCCGTCCTGCGTTCCGACCCATAAATAACCGTTGCGGTCAAAAGTCATTGCCTGCACCGTATTTTGCGGCAAACCGTCTTTGTCGGTAAAAATACGCAGATTGTACCTTCCGAAAAAAGCCGGATCGGTCGGGCTTTTCTCCGTGATATTTTTTTCTTCGGGAAGGATTTCAGGCGGTTGCATCTGCGCTGAAATCAACGGAAAAACAAAAACTACCGCCGCCAGAAACAGAGAAAAGATAATTTTGGACAATAGATTTTTTTTCATCTTGAATTAATAAAGCGAAAAAAGACAAAAACCCGGCTATTCCAAACTTGAATAACTTTTGTTTACTTACCTTTTATTGTTGAAATGACAATCGCAAAGATTTTTGTATTTGACGGGTTGTTAATTTTTCTAAAAAAAATTTATCGGAAAAATTTATTATAAAGAAAAACAACAAAACTTTATCAGATTTTAGTGAATTTAGTCTAACAATATTTTTGCCGGACTTAAGCGAATCGGTTTTTAATGATAAAATATTTGCATTTCTGCATTCAAGTCTTTCAAAGGAGCTTTTGACGATGAATTTTTCAAGAGTTTTTCATTTTTTTTTACCTTTATTTTTTGTTTCGTTTCTCTTTATTTTATGGAATATGCCAACCGAAATCGAGTCGGCAAAGCGTGAAGTAAAGACTGAAATTTTTCCGGATTACGACATTCGCACGGATGAAACCGCACAACAAAAACGTGCCGAATTTCTTGCACAATCCGGCAAAACGAATTCCGAAATTGAAATTTTAAAAAACCGCACCAAACGTGTCCGGGAAAAATTGAATGCGGAAATTCCGAATCTGAAAATCGAATACAATGAAGATTTGCGGATTCCCGAAGTAATTTCGCCCGATTTTGTAAAAAGCGCAAATTTACTGACTGCCCCGAACAATCAAAAACGTGCCGATATTTTGCGCGGATTTATTAACCGAAATGCTGAAATTTTCGGACTGAAACAAACGCAAATCGAAAATCTCGAAAAAACCGCCGATTACACAAATCCGGACGGAAATCTTTCGTTTGTTCATTTTGAGCAGAAAATCAACTCGATTCCCGTTTTTCGCGGCGAAATAAAAGCCGGATTTACAAAACAAAATCAAATTATCAGAATTATCAACAATCTCGCGCCGAATCTCGATTTGAACACGATTTCAAAAGATTTCGGAACTGCCGAGCAAGCCGTTTTCAATGCCGCCGGACATTTAAATTTACAAGTAAATGAAGCAGACACCAAACAAATTGAATCAAATAACTTAAAAACAACTTTTGAAAGCGGGCAATTTGAAGACAAAACAACTGCCGAAAAAATGTATTTTCCGATTGATTACGGCGTGGCGCGTGCGGGGTGGCGCGTTTTGATTTGGACAAAACCGGCGGCTTATTATGTGATTGTGGACGCGGAAACGGGAACGCTTTTGTGGCGCAAAAACATTACTTCTCATCAAACTCAAACCGCAACTTATAATGTTTATGGAAACACGACGAGTTTTGCGGAAACCGGCGACAGTCCTTCGCCTTTTTCGCCCGGTTGTTTGACTCCGATTGGTTGTCCGCAACCGACGATTGTTCCTCGTCAAACTTTTACGCTTATCGGCAACGAACCGCCGTATCAATTTAATCAACTCGGCTGGATTCCCGATGGCGAAAACCGCACCATCGGCAACAACGCCGAAGCCGGAATTGACCGCGATGGAACAAACGGAATTGATGATAACGGCTGGGCTTTCGGCAATCCGAACCGCACTTTTGTTTATACATACAATCCCGCGCCCGGCAATCCCGCGCCCGGTGAAGCCCCCGTTCCCGTACCGCAAACTTATCCGCCTTCACAGTTTCAGCAAGGCTCGATTACCAACGCTTTTTACGCCGTAAATCGTTTTCACGATGAACTTTATCGGTTTGGTTTTACCGAACAAGCGCGAAATTTTCAAACAGATAATTTCGGTCTCGGCGGTTTGGGAAACGATTCTATTTCGGTCGAAGTCCAAGATTCGAGCGCGACAAACGGCGGAAATTTTGTGAGTCCGGCGGACGGCGGGCGCGGTCGTCTGCAATGTTTTATTTGGACAGGTTCGACACCCAACCGCGATGCCGCGCTTGATACCCAATACATTTTTCACGAATTGACGCACGGAGTTTCAAGCCGCCTGCACGGCAACGGGTCGGGTTTGGGCGGTCAAGGCGGAATGATGGGCGAAGGTTGGTCTGATTTTTACGCGCTGGCGATGCTTTCCGAACCGACTGATGACCAACTCGGAACTCATGCGCTTGCCGGATACATCATGCATCTGCTTGGCGGTATGGAATCGAATTATTATTACGGCATCCGGCGTTTTCCCTTTGCGCGAAAAGCGTCGGTCGGTGCAAACGGTCGTCCGCATAATCCTTTGACATTCGGTTATTTGAATGCCGGTTGCGATGCGCTAATCGGAACGACAACGACCAATCCGAACAGCGCATTTCCGCGAAATCCGATCATCGCAACATCGGGAAATTGCTCGCAAATTCACAACGCGGGCGAAATTTGGGCAAATACTTTGTGGGAAGTGCGCGGACAACTCATTGACCGCCACGGTGCGGCGGAAGGAAATCGCCGCGCTTTGCAATACACCACAGACGGAATGAAACTCGCGCCGCTAAATCCGACAATGCTCCAAGAACGCGATGCAATTATCGCTTCTGCAACCGTTTCGGACGCAACCGATTTATGCGCTGTTTGGCGGGGTTTTGCCATTCGCGGAATGGGTTCTTCGGCATCGGTTCAAACAACGACATCTGTAACTGAAGCGTTTGACATGCCTCTGCAATGCCGCACAAAAACACGGGCGGATTTTGACGGCGACGGTAAATCTGATATTTCCGTATTTCGCCCGTCCGAAGGAAATTGGTATCTGAATCGTTCAACAGCCGGATTCAGCGTTGTAAAATGGGGGATTTCCACCGATAAAATCGTGCCGGGCGATTTTGACGGCGACGGCAAAGCGGATTTTGCCGTGTTTCGAAAAGGCGAAAACAGCACTTGGTATATTTTTAACAGCGCATCAAACACGATTCGCGTCGAACTTTGGGGCGCAAGCAATCTTGAACAAGCGATTTTGTTCGACACGCCCGTTCCAGCGGATTACGACGGCGACGGCAAAACCGATTTGGCAGTTTGGCGCATTACCGACAATTTGAGCGAACCCGCCAGATTTTTAATCAAACAAAGTTCAAATAATTTAGGACGCACGGTACAATGGGGCAGTTCCGGCGACCGACCTGTAGCAGCGGATTTTGACGGCGACAGCAAAACGGATTTAGCAATTTATCGAAGCGGAACTTGGTGGATTTTAAATAGTTCAAATAATTCGGTTCAAATTACGCAATTCGGTTTGACTGATGACAAACTCGTTCCCGCTGATTACGACGGCGACGGCATAGACGATTTGGCAGTTTTCCGCCCATCGAACGGAACTTGGATTATCCGCAAAAGTTCGGGCGGAATCATAACCGTTCCTTTCGGCATTTCGACCGATATTCCCGTGCCTGCCGATTATGACGGCGACGGACGCGCCGACATCGCTGTTTATCGAAACGGAACTTGGTGGATAAACCGTTCGACTCAAGGCTTGCAAGTTTCGCAGTTCGGCGTGAGCAACGATATTCCGATTCCGAGCGGCTATTTGCCTTAAACAAGTGGGAACAGCCTGAATATTTTTCAAAGTAATTTAATTCTCTGCGTCTTTGCGTGATAAAATTCCCTATAATTTCATCACGCAAAGACCTTAACTTGTTATTGAGGCGCAGTTAGTAAAAAAGATTAAATAACATGCTCCACTTTGCAACATTTCGGTTTAGCCGCCCGAAACGGCGATATATTTGTAGCCCA
>CAYUGW010000089.1:0-10676 GCA_964444245.1 uncultured Blastocatellaceae bacterium
CATTGTGATTTCGGATTTCGGATTTCGGATTTCGGATTAGATTGAAAACTATAATTCAGCCTTTTATCCGCAATCCGCCTGTCCCGAATCCGCAATCGAATTGGTGGGCATAGAAGGACTCGAACCTCCAACTTCCTCCTTGTAAGGGAGGCTGTCTACCAATTGACATATATGCCCTTGAAAAGATCTTTTCGGCAAGTGCTTCGCGCGTGCGCTTCCCGAGTTTTTTTGTCAAAAAAAATCCGCCGTTTGTAACTAAACAGCGAACTGTCATCCTACGAAAATTTGCCCTAAGATGTCAAGTAAAGCGGCGGTGAATTTATTAAAAAACTTTTGTTTACAAAAACCGAACCCTTATTTCTGCGGTTAGTTTTTCTTTTTATCGTCTTCGTAAAAAAGAATCGTGCCGCCGAAACCGACTATCCAACCTCTGTTACCGACGAATAAAATTTTCTCGAGTTTGTGTTTGGTTTTGGTTTTGACTTGTTTCCAGACGTTTCCGGCGGTCGTCGAATGCAGAATCGTGCCGTTTTCGCCGATTGCCCAGCCTTCCGCCGTATCTCTGAAGAAAATATCCGTCAGATTTTCTTTGGTACCGGTTTTTTGTCTGCGCCAGACTTTGCCGCTGTTGATGGTTTGATAAATACTTCCTTCCGCGCCGACCGTCCAGCCTGTGGTTTGGTTCAGAAAAAAAACGGAATTTAATTTTTTATTCTCGTTTCCCGCAATAAATGAGGATTTCCAGGTAACTCCGGCATCTTCCGTAAAAAGAATCGTGCCGCCGCCGCCGACGATCGCGCCGCGAAAATCATCTATAAAAATGCCGTCATTGAGCAGATATTGCGCCGGCGAAGGAACTCTTTTCCAGGTAGTTTTGTCATCGCTGACGGAAAAAACCGTGCCTGATTCGCCGATTGCCAGACCGAATTTGTTTTGCGTGAAAAATATTTTCGTGATGCGCTTGCGTTCGTCGCCCGTAAAATTAAGCGTGTTCCAGGTTTTTCCGCCGTCGTTGGTCGTTAAAAGATATGAAGGCGCATCGGAACCGAGCGTGTAAGCATCGCGCTGACACAGCAACAAGCCGTTGTTTTCATCAAAAAAATGAATTGCCTGAATCGTATCTTCGGTAAACTTTTTGTCCCGAATCCAGGTTTTTCCGCCGTCGTCCGTGTGGATAAATTCGCCGTTGCTGCCGGAAATCCAGCCCTTATTTTCATTTAAAAAGAAAACGTCGTGAAGCCACGCCAGAGTCTTTGCTTCCTGCTTTTCCCAATTCCCGAAGGCGGTTTGAGAAAAGCCGAGAAACAATAAAAAAACCGTGATTTTTACAACTGATTTCATATTTGTAAAATCAATTCGGAGAATATTACAAAACAGGCAAAACATTTTCAAATTTGCCTGTTTTTTCGATTTACTTTGACAAAAAAAATTAAAACGGACTTCCCAAAAGAAGTCGAAAGACGCTTATTTTACCGGCGGCATCGAGAATCGTATTAAGATTAAAACCCTGTTTCGGAATAAGAACCTGATCGCCCGGCTGCAAATAAGCCATTTCCGCGTTTCCGGTTTCGATTTCCTTCAGATTCACTAAAATCGGATCGAATTTATTGGTCATCGCATTCGGACGCAAAATAATCGCTCTTTTTTTGTCGCCTTCTTTTGAAATTCCGCCCGATTCGGTAATTGCATCAAACACGCTCACCTTTCGCGTCATATAATAATTCCCTTGCTTTTCCACTCTTCCGATCACGCTGTAGCGTGCCGAACCGACTTTGACAAGCGAAACCGTCACATTCGGGTCAATTATATATTCGTCGAGTTTCTTCGTTATTTCATCTCTCACCTGCTCGATCGTTTTCCCGCCGACAAAAATGCCTTCGCGGATCAGCGGATATGAAATTGTCGCCGTCGGCGGAACGGTTATTTCTTCTTTACAATAATCAGGGCATTGTCCGAAAACCTGCACGTTGATAACATCTTCGGGACCGAGCCGGTATTCGGTCAGATAATTGACGTAATAATTCGAAATTGCGGCAACGTCGGAATCCTCTTCTTTCGGCACAACATTTTCCGCACTTTTATCTTCCGCAGGAACTTTTTTATCGGTTTTTATTTCGTCCGTTTTTTCCTTGCCGGTTTCCGCCTGCGCGATTCTTTCACGTTGCTGCAGAACGACTTCCTGAGCCGAAATATGGGCAACGGTGAACAAACTGAAAACTAAAATCAAACTGATTTTTTGAAGTAATTTTACGACTCTCATAATATTTTTTCTGTCTTTAATTACGAATTTTCTTAAAATTCGGTCTTCCACTCTATTAAAAACGCTTATTAAATGATTTTATCCACTTTTTTCTAAAATGCCTAGTTTTATCTGCCGCCTCTGCCGAAAAGTACGGTTTTTACGGTTTCAAAGACAATTACCAGATCGAGCGCCAGACTCTGATTTTTAATATAAAACAAATCGTATTGAAGTTTACGCCGCGCATCCGCAACCGATGCGCCGTATGGATATTTTATCTGCGCCCAACCCGTCAAACCCGGCGCGACCAGATGACGGTGTTCATAATACGGAATTTCATCGGCAAGCTGCGAAACAAAATGCGGACGTTCGGGACGCGGTCCGACAAAACTCATCTCGCCCTTGATAATGTTCCAAAACTGCGGAATTTCGTCCACGCGGATTTTGCGAATGATTTTTCCGACAAAAGTCGTCCGGTCGTCATCGGTTGTTGCCCAAACCGGTTTTCCGTCTTTTTCCGCATCGGTTCGCATCGAGCGAAATTTAATAACATTAATGATTTTCCCGTTTAGCCCGACTCTTTCCTGTTTATAAAAAACCGGACCTCTCGATTCGAGCTTGATCAAACCAGCCGTCAGCAAAGCAATCGGCGATGAAAGAATAATACCGATCAAAGCCAGCGAACGATGAATCAAATCACGGAAGGCAACCTTGATGCGCGTGTCGCGTTTGCGTCCGGCAAAAATCAGCCACGAAGGACGCAGCATATCTATGTGAACCTGTCCGGTGACGCGTTCAAAAAAAGAGGTGCATTCCTCGATATTGACATCGCCCGCCAGACTCATTTTCAAAAGCGTTTCGGTCGGAAAAGCACCTCGCCGTTCGCGCACGGCAATGACGACGCGATCGATTTTTTCCTGTTTGATAATTTCTTCGAGATCATTTGCCGAACCGAGCAGATTTATTTCTTTTGAAATATCCGTCGGCATACTGCCGTTTTCGGTAACGAATCCGGCGATTCGATAACCGGCATCGCGTCTTTCCCAAACCGATCTAGCCGTATCTTCTGCCGCGCTGCCCGTTCCGACAATTAGAATCTTTTCGCCGAATTCGGGATGTCCGGTTAAAAGATGTATCAAAATCCGCCACGTTAAAAGCGAAACAAGCACGATCGGAACCGAAATGATCGAAACTCCGCGCCCGATCAGAAGCGGCGGAAAAAAGTAAAACAAAAGCGCGAGAATCGCCCAGGCGATCCCGATTGCCTGCACCAGTCGCAGCATTAATTCCCGCCGATTTCCCATCACGGTAAAATCGTAAAGATCGTAAAAATATAAAATCAAAAGACAGATTGATGTTGCCAGTGCGATCTTAAACCAGCCGTTTTTTTCGCTGAGTTGAAACTCCGAACCCGTCCAGCCCAGACGCAAATACAAAGCAAGGATAATCCCGCCGTAGATGATTGCCGCATCTGCGAGAATTAACCATAAAGTCCGTGGGCTAAATCTGTTTCCGCTCATTAAATTTCAAAAAAAACTTGTTCATCCCGCTCGTCTTTAAACTCCCAATCGCCGGTTTGTATTGTAATAACCGTAATTATACTGGCTTTCATCCAGAACATCTTCACTTTGATTGAGAACGACACCAAGCATCCGGTCCTTCGGCAGAGTTTCGAGAATGCGGTCAAGCACGCTGTAACGGGTTTTCCCGGCACGAACGACAAGCATTGCACCGTCGGCGTGATTTATCAATACGGTCGCATCGGTAAAAATCCCGAGAGGCGGTGCGTCAATTATGACGAAATCAAACATTTCCCGCGCCTGCCGCAAAATTTCCTTGAATGTCGGACCCGAAATCAATTCGGCAACATCGCTGCGCGCTTCGCCGCCCGGCAGGAGATGAAGTCCGGCGGGATTTAATTTGATGATCGAATCGGCAAGCGTCGCCGTGCCGGAAAGAATATCGGAAAGTCCTTTATCGGCTTCGATTCCCAGATAATCGGTCAAACTCGGCAGGCGCAGATCGCTGTCAATAATCAGCGCGTTGATGCCGTCGGTTTGTGCCAGAAGCCACGAAAGATTAAGCGCGGTCACGGTTTTTCCTTCGCTCGGATTAACGCTGGCGACGACGATTGACTGCAATTTCTGACGCTGGCTGCGGTGCAGAATATGCGTCCGCAAACTGCGGTATTCTTCGCAGTAGTTTGAATGCGGCTGACGGATAGCGACAAGGCGTGGCTCAACGCGCTCTGCCTCGACTTCCCACTCTGCAAAAGCAGGGAGATGTCTGTCGGCAGGGCGGGTTGAGCCAATAGCGTCCAAAGTTGCCCCAGCAGTATTTTTAGTTCCCCAATCAGGGAATGCCTTCCCGATTAAAGAATCCGCCTGCTCATTGAACGCTAAATTCGATTTACCGATTTTAATATCTTCGCTTGCAAGCATCTCCGGCGGCGAATTCGGCGGTCGGTTGTTTTTGCCGAACGGCACGACATTCGTCGTCGCGTTCGGCTCCGCCGTATTTACCTGCTGCTCGGATTTCTTTTTTTGCAATGCTTTAAGAATACTCATAATTCAAATCTCTCTTGTTTCAAACATTTACGATTTCAAATTTCATATTCCACATTTCAAATTAAATAAAGTCTTGTATTTAAGATATTTGTGGAAAATCTACGCAATAGTTT
Source organism: uncultured Blastocatellaceae bacterium (assembly GCA_964444245.1). Lineage (GTDB taxonomy): Bacteria > Acidobacteriota > Blastocatellia > Pyrinomonadales > Pyrinomonadaceae > JAHCHG01. Next base: position 4,920 of record CAYUGW010000089.1, read on the forward strand.
CCAAATCGAAACCGTATTAATTAAATCCGGTAAGATCATCAAGGTCTAATTCGATGATTGATTTTTTTTCGGTTATTTTCGATTTACCGTTTCTTTCCGCCTGATCGCTTTTGAACTTTTTTTCCTGTTCATCTTCCTCACTCCGGTTTTTCCAGAGTTCTTCTTGTCCTTCATTTGTCAAAACTTTGGCGGCAGTCGTGTTATCGTCTTCTCTGTCCGTATTGGCAATAAAAGTCTTTCGGTGCGGCAGTAAATCGAGATTGTCGGCAACTTTTTCGATTATTTGCCGGCTGATTATATCTTCGCCCATGGCATACGCGGTCAGCATCGCGTTATCGCAAAGATTGTTGATTTGACGCGGAATGCCTTCCGAACATTGATAAATCAGATCAATCGCATCGGGCGTAAAAATATTCGGCTCCTCGCTTCCGGCAATCAGAAGTCTTTCGGTAATATATCGTCCGACTTCTTCCGCGTTCGGAAAAACGTGCATCTGACAGCGAAGCGCGACGCGCTGTTTTAATTGGCGCAAATTCGGTTGATTTAATTTGTCGCGCAGTTCGGGTTGTCCGGTCAGTACGATTTGCAGATGTTTGGCATTGTCGGATTCGAAATTCATCAACAGCCGGATTTCTTCCAGTACGTCATCGGAAAGATCGTGGGCTTCATCAATAATCAAAACCGTGCGAAGCCCGCGCCGGTGGCGATCCGCCAAAACTCTGCCGAGTTCGCTCAAAAGTTCGGCTTTATTATTCCAATCCGTAATCTCCAGCATTTCCGCCACATGATAATAAAATTCCTCGATTGAAAGCCGCGGATTGAAAATATACGCCGCCATCACGCTCGCATCCATTCGCCGCAGAATCCAGCGCAGAGCGGTCGTTTTTCCCGTCCCGACTTCACCGACCAGAACGATCAAACCTTTTGCGTTTTCCAAACCGTAATAAAGACTTGCCAAAACCTCGTTATAACTCGGCGTAAAAACGATATACTGCGGATCGGGCGATAAAGTGAACGGTAAATCTTCTAAACCAAAAAATTCTTTATACATGCGTGCCTCTTAGCTTCTAACTGTAAAATTAACTCCACACAACCAACCTTATGAAACGAAACGTTCGAAAATACGTGTCAATTGCAGCAAAAAAATGACCAGCGGAATGATGCCGATTGCCGCCGCAAATCCTGCCAAAACCTTAAACCAATAGGTTCGCGCCTGCCACGTTTTCTCGTGCGGGGAAAGCAGGGGCGGAACGGAAGCCAAAACCGGAAGTCCCGTATAATGCTTGGTGTCCTCGATATTTTGAATCTTCAAAACGCGCGGCAATTCGAAAAGTGCCGCGAGAAACAAACCGATGACCAATCCCAACCCTGCGCCGGCTGCCGCTAACACGCCGCGTTTCGGAGCGACCGGATAATCGGGCAGATTCGCCGGATCCTGAATTTTGATCGTTTCGCCCTGCGCGTTGCTGGCGCGGTCGTAATCGAGATTCACCGCGTTTCGCATTTTCAAAACTTCGTCGTATGCCGCTTTTGCCGATTGATATTGCGTATTAATGCCTTCGAGCGCAACCGAAACATTCGGGATCATATTGATTTTCGATTCGAGGATAGAAATTTGCTGCGCATTTCTGGCTATTTCCTCATCCTTGTATTTCAATTGCTGGTCAATATCGGCAATCTGATTTTCGGCTTTTTGTTTCTCGATAAGAAGTGTCTGCTTCTGCATCTCGGCTTTGCGCTTTCTTTCGGTTTGAGATTGACTGATAATGCCGGACTGATTTTTTTCCAGATTCTTGATCTCTTCCTCGATTTTGGCAATATCGTTTTTTGCTTCCTGAACCTTCGGATGAGCATCGCGCAGAGTTAATTTCAAGTTCGCCAATTTTGCATTTAATTCCGATCTTTTAAGTAACAACTGCCCGAATACCCCTGAATCTACACCGCCGGCAGGAGAATTTTGAGCAATCTGCGTATCTTCCTCGCTGTATTGATCAATCAGACGCGCCTGACTGTTGAGCGATTGGATATTATCGTTCAGACGGCTTTTTTCCATCCGCGAAGTTTCCTTTTCCTTTGAAATGGTTTCTTCGCGCTTGCGCAAACCATCGAGTTGGGCGATCAAGCCTTGCGAAGATTCCGGCAGAGTTTCGACATTCTGGAGCATTATCTGTAATCTCTGTTTTTCCAGAGCGTCGAGCGTTTCCTTCTTTTCGGCAAGATTTTTATCGAGAAATTCGCGCGTCGTTTCCGCCGATTCGCTGGAAAACTTGACCTGTGCATTGATATATTTGCTTGCAAGTTCCGACGTAACGTTTCGCGCCGCTTCCGGCGAACGATCCCGGTATTTAATGCTGAACGCCGCTACTTTTTGCATATCGTCGGTTCTTTCCCAATCAACCGTGATGTTTTTCAGCATTTTTCCCATAATCAACTCCAACGGCATATCGGCTGCCCGTTCGGCTTTGAAAAGATCATATTTATTGATCATCGGTTGAAGCTCGCGTGCGCTCAAAACTTCTTTGTTAATGCTGTTTAAGCGCTGCGTTAAATCTTCGTCCGTCAGTGATCTGACGACTTTATCGGGAATTTTCGGCGGTTCGACGATCAGCAGAGTTCTCGATTCATAAACATTCGGCAGTTCTTTAACGACATAATAGACAGCCGCCGTCATCGTGATGATCGGCAGCATAATCAGCCATTTGCGCCGTTTTAACATCCGCATCCAATCGCTTGCCGTTCTTTGTCTGAATTCTACGCTCATTTTCTTATAATTCCTTTTGTTAAATCTCTTGTGTTTAACTATTTGTAAATCAATTGTTATTAAGGACAACCGCTTTTTTCATTTTACCCGATACTTTTTTCGCAGGTTTTTCTTGTCTGTTGAGAAAAGAGCGTAAAATTGCCGTTACTGCAAATATGGCAATTCCGAAAAAAAGTATGGTGAGAGGTTCGGATACTGCGCCCGACAAAGATTTTTTGCTCATCAAGTCGGCGAAAAAATTTAATATAAACATCTGCTGAATCTCCAATTTCTAATCTAAAATTTCCTGTAAGTTATGCCGTCGGTTTGCCGAGTGAATTTATCGCCATCGTCAGACGCTGACTATATTCACTATTCGGTGCGGCTCCGTTGCGGGACGCTTCCGCCGCATCGAGCGAGACGGCTTTTCTTAAATTCTCGATTGCCGACGTGTGCAAGCCTTTTTGATAATAAACCCAGCCTAAGGTGTCGTAATATCCGGCATTATTCGGGTCTTGATTAACCGTCGTCTGGGCAAGCCGCAAAGCTTCGTCCAAATTTGTTTTGTTGGTTGCCAGCATCCACGCCAGATTATTTGCCGCAATCGGTGAATCAGGCTCGATTTCCAGAGCTTTGCGGTAACTTTTCTCGGCTTCCGTCGCATTGTTGCGCGAGTCTTCCAAAATCCCGATCAATGTGTAAACCGAAGCCGAAGCCTTTCTTTCGACAACCTTTTTGAATTGCTCGAGCGCGGCATCGGTTTGATTCTGCTCGATCAAAATCGTTGCATACATTGAATAAGCGGGAAGATAATTTTCATCGAGTTCGATGGTTTTCTTCAGTTCGGTTTCGGCTGCCGGCAGATTGTTTTCCGCCAAATAAACGTCCGCTTTCAAATAATACAAAGCTGCCAGAGTGCTGTTTTGTCCGGCATTTTCCCCGATTGATTGATCGATTTTCGCCTGCGCTTGAGCAAATTGTTTTTGCCGGATCAGAACATTGACCAGACCGCTCAAGGCATCGAAATTTCCGCCGTCGGCGGTCAAAGCCTTTTCATAAAGATTCAGGGCTTCCGCAAAATTTCGTTCGGCAACATAGATTTTTGCCAGATTGACCATTGCCGATGCGGAATTCGGAGTAAAATTGGCAACTTCGCTCAAATCTTTCTGCGCTATTTCGATTTTTCCGAGCTGCAAATAAGCCAAACCGCGTGCCGTCAGAGCGCGAATCCGCAAATCTTCGAGCGATTGTTCGCTGTTTTCGGAATTCGCCGTGGCGCTTCTTAATGTTTGAAGCAATTCATTTGACTGACGAAGCGCCAGTTCCGATTCTCCGGCAGCCAGACTTGCCTGAATTTTTAATAAATTAACGCGCAGAAACTTCGGGTGATACTTCGATAAATCGCCGATAAACGCTCGGGCTTGTTCGATTTGTCCGAGTTCCATCTGCGTCTGCGTCATATAAAAAAGCGCATCTTTGCGGCTCGGAGTTTTTTTGAGAATTTCTTCCAAATCCTTTACCGCATCTTCGGCTTTGTTTTCCAGCAGATTGACGCGGACGCGAAGCAGAAGCGCATCGGCATCGCGGTCGTTGATGGCAAAAAGTTTTTCGATTTGTTCTTTTACTTTTTCCGGTTCTTTGCGTTCGAGGTAAATGTCGCCCAGACGATAACGGGCGCGGACATATTCGGGAAGTTCCGCGATAATACCGCTGAAAACTTCGATTGCTTCGCTCTCGCGATTGATCGAAGTATAAAAATTTCCTAATATGACGCGGCTTTCCGGAGAATTTTCTTCGACCTGAACCAAATCTTTGAAGGCTTGCTCGGCTTTATCAAACTGTTTTTGAGCAACATAATACGACGCGACCGATTCCCGTGCTTCGATATTTTTCGGCTCGACTTCGACCGCTTTGAGAAATTGAGTTTCGGCATCGGCAAAGCGTTTGTCATAAGTTAAAAATCTGCCGTATTCCAAATAACCGATTGCCGCCGCCGGATTTACCGAAATGCCTTGTTTGAGCGCATCTTCCGCTTCCTTAACTTTATCGGTTTTGATAAAAAAGCGCGAAAGACTGATATATGATTCGGTTCGATTCGGATTAAGCGAAATGGCGTGACTTAGAACAGTTAGAACTTCCGGTTCCGGTTTTCCCTGCGTCGAAAGCAGACTTGCTTTTAAGATATGACCTTCGATGAAATTCGCGTCGCGTGTGAAAACGTCCTGAAGAAGTTTATCGGTTTCATCGATTTGCGGCGGTTCAAAGGTCAGCAAGTAATTGCCGAGTTTGACTTTTGCGTCCAGATTATCAGGCGTTAAATCAATAACCCTTCGCAATTCTTCGACCGTTTCGGCAAATTGTCCGAGATTTTCATAACTGCGGGCTAATCCCCAACGCGCTTCCGCCGAATCTTCATCTATATCGATCGCGGCGCGAAACTCCATCACGGCTTCCTGAAATTTGCGTTTTTGCAAAAATTCTTCGCCGCGCAAAATGTGATTTTCTTTGGCTTGACTGCTGCAGGAAATAAAGAAAAGGCTGAAACCGAGCAGAACGGTAAGCAGTAAATATTTGGATGTAAAACTCAGGCACTCTTGTTTTCGCATTTTTATAATACTTGTTTAAATATATTCGCTTTGAATAAAAATCAGGCAATCCGGGCAAGACCGCAAAACTTTTAATCAATCGAAATTTTCTTCATAATCTTCTGAAAACGGGGCATTGTTTTTAGATGATTGTCAAAAAAATAGTTTTAATTTTCAATAAAACGAAATTGGGTTTCTTAATCTCCAACTTCATAACAAACCCGACTTATGCCGGCATTGTCAAAAAAGTGATAATCAGGGTTAAGTTTCAGAAAAATTTTATATAGGGATCTGAATAATGTTTTGTCGGGAGTCGAAAAATATGTTTCCAATTCTCTCTAAAACATCAAATTTAATAACTTAAGAGAAGTTATGCATTATACTCTAATTTTTCCTAAACACAAAAAAAGCTGAAGATAATTAACAAAAAAA
>CAYUGW010000090.1:0-10632 GCA_964444245.1 uncultured Blastocatellaceae bacterium
AAATTTCATTTGAAGCAAAAATTCCCAGATCGAATTTTTTATTGTAATCGATCACGGCAAAATTCGGTTTTGCGGGCGGCGTTAAACGCGTGTAAGCCATTTCTTTCGAGGCTCTTGCCATAAATGCTTCGATATCCGCGATTGTTCTCGGCAGAGCTTTGGTCATCCATTCAACGCCGCCCGCCGTAACGAGCATATCGTCTTCGATGCGAACGCCGATATTTTTGTATTTTTCAAAAACGGGGCGAATCTTTGCCAGAAATTCCTTATTGGCGGGCGTGTCCGGCAGATAATCGAGCGCGTCTTCCCGTATATAAATTCCGGGTTCGTTCGTCATAATCATTCCTTCCTTAAAGATTGTATTCGCGCCGCCGCCGACATCGTGGACGTTCATTCCGAGCCAATGTCCCCAACCGTGCATATACCAGAGTCTGTGCTGATCGATTTCGACTTCTTTACCATTTATCAGTGCCTGAAATTTGCCATCGGGCGCGGTAATCAAACCGAGCTTTGCCAGACCGTTTTTGATAACCTGCAACGCCGCCTGACTCGGTTCGCCGAATCTTGCGCCGGGTTTGATGGTTTTCGCCGCCGCTTCCTGCGCATCGTAAATTATCTGATAAATGTCGGCTTGCGGCTTTGAAAACTTTCCATTGACGGGAAATGTGCGCGTTACGTCCGCCGTGTAATAACCGTATTCCGCGCCGACATCCATCAGCATCAGATCGCCTTTTTTGACCGCGCCCTGCGATTCGACGTAATGCAAGGTGGTCGCATTCGGACCGCAGCCGACGATTGACGGATAACCCCAATAATCGGCGTTCCGGCGGCGAAATGTATATTCGACTTCCGCCTGAACCTCGTATTCCCAATTGGCATTGCCGATCATTCCCATCGAACGCATCAGAGCTTCGGTCGTAATATCAACCGAATGCTGAAGCAGTTTGATCTCCATCGGCGATTTGACGATGCGTAAGTTCGCAAAAATCGGTCGCGCGTCAACGATTTTATTATAATTATTCAGAGTTGCCGCAAATTCCGCTTCCTTCGGATATTCGCTGGCTGAAATTCTGCCGCGAGCTTCCGGCGCAACGATATAGACGGTTTCCGCGCCGTTTGCAATAGAAACTTCGTTTGCCGATAAAAACGATTCTTTGGCGCGAAACGCATCGAGAAATTTGTTCAGTTCGCGCGCTTCGATGATCGTTTTCAAACCGGAAATTCTCTGCGCGTCTTCAACGCTGTACATTTTGCCTTCCCAGGTTTCATACTGCGGATCGCGTTTCGGCAAAAACAGATATTCATTGATTTCGCCGCCGTTTTTTGTTAAAACGAGCGTCGCCCCTTTTTGCCGCAGATTGGTCAGATAATAGAGATTATTTTCCTGCCGGTAATAAAAATTCACGCTGTTGGCATAAATTTTCGGATCTGCGCTGAACAAAATCATCGCGCTGTTGTCCGCCATCGCTTTACCGACCTCGGCGCGTCTTTTCGCCAATTCCGCTTGCCGCTCGCTGTCGGAAAATCGCGGCGCGGGCGGCGCAACGCGGATCGCTTTCGCCTTCGGATTTACATTTTTATCAACACCTGCCTGCACGCCAATTGCCGATAAACAGAACATAATCAACAAAATAAAAGAAACTTTTTTATTCATCATCACTATCACCTTAATTTTTAATTTTTTTTCACTTTTTCGCTTTAATTTTTGTCGGCATTTTTACCTTTCCGTTTTCACCCAATCTCTGATTGATTTAATCCAAAGCGTGCTTTTCATTTTTTTTGAATTATTTAAGAATGTCGTTGCCTGTTCACTTGTCAAAACCGGCAATGCCAAACTCGTTTTTGTTTCCAAGTAAACGCCTTCTTCGAGAACATAAAATTTAACCGCCGTGCCGTCAAAACGCCAAACTTCCGGCACTCCGAAAGCGGCAAAAATCGGCATTCGCGGAACGGAAGAACTCGTGCGGTTGATTTCAATTGTCAAATCGGGCGGCGGATCATTTTCAAAGTCCAAATCCGTTTTCCCTTCGATTAAGTTTATTGATTGAATATAAAATCCCGAATCAGGTTCAAAACCCTTGTGAAGTCCTTGTTTTTTATAAGTTGTTGATCCGACCCGGCGAAAATCTATTTCGAGTTCGACGGCAATTTCTTCAAAAAGTGCGGCTAAAGTGCGGCTGTCTTCTTCGTGCCTGAGCGAGTTCGGCATCTCAACCTCCAAAATTCCGCTGTCGTAAGTGAGTCGCGGACTGTTTTTATCCCAATTTTCTTCGAGAATTTCTTCGTACATTTCCCAACTAATGCCGTAAAGAACTTCACTTTTGGTTAGTTCAGGTTTTGTTAATTCTAAAATACCGGTCATTACTTGAACCCCTGCGTTCGATAAAAAACTATTTTTCTATTATTAGTTTAACATCAAAATTTGATTGATTTCCAAAATAATCCGCCGCGAAAACGCGCAAAACATATTCGCCGTTTTCCAGTTTTGACGCGTCCAGAAAATTTTCCCGGAAACCGTCGCCGCTGACTTCGTTAGAAACGATGTAATTAAAAACGGTCGTTCCGGTCGCGCCGGATTTACTGCCTTTCGCATAAACAAAAGGAACGGCTTCGTCCGGCGGAAAGCGGTCGAAATCAATCGTCCATTTTATTTCTTCGAGCGGATTATTTTCTTTGTTCAAAATCTGATAACCGAGCCGGAAAACTCCCAGACGGCGGCGTTCGGCGTTGCCGTCCATTTGATCGTAGCTTTGAGCGACGATTCTTGTTTTGCCTGTCAGTTTAATACGCGCCGTTTCCTTTTCGGTTTCAATTTCGCGCCAATTTTCGTCAAAAAGCGTGACTTTTTCGATGACGGGAACGCGTTTATCGGAAACGCCGGGCAAAATAAGCGCGTCGAGCGCGTTCATTTCGCTGCCGCGACTGCCGGCAACTAAATGAACGTGATTCATCGGATTGAGCGTTCCCATCGCTTCGCCGGCTTCGAATTTCGTGCCGCGCGGAACTCTTAATCCCATCAAATCGCCTTTTTCATCGAGCGAAAACTGAAAGCGTTTGTCGTCAAAAACTCCTGAATTTACATTTCGTCCCAGACGTATATGAACATAGCCGAGCGTCGGCATTCGGATAAGTTCGCGCAAGGTTGCGAAATTCTGGACGGCAAACGGATTTAAGACTTTTTCACTGCGGATAAACCGCGCTCTTTCGCCGTAACCGCCCGTAATATCGAGACCGTTGTGAAACCACGCCTGAGATGTTTCATCAACGATTTCGCCGCGAATTTCTCCCAAAGTTCCGGCAATTTCTCTGGTCTTTTCCGGCGGATCGTAAGTCCAGCGCGGTTCGCCCAAATTTCGGAATTCTTCGGGCGAATAACGCAAACTTTCGATTTCTTGTTTTGTGATTTCTTTGCCCGAATCCGAAACGGTTAAAACTCTGACGACTTGATTTTCCGCGTCGGCGACAAAAAGATTGCCGCTTTTATCAAATGCCAAACCGCTCGGACGATTAAAACGCGAAGTTTTTAAATTTCCGTCCGAAAATCCCGTACGCGTTTCGGTCAAAGTTTCGACAAACGGCAAAAAACGCCTGCCGATGGCGCGAATCGAGTTCCCGTCGGCAATGTAAATCGTGCCGAAATCGTCAATCGCCACATCGGTCGGCTGGATAAAACCCGCTTCATAAAGAAGTCCGTCAACCGAATCTTGAGAATTATTTCCCGCCAGAGTCCAAACTTTTCCGTTTTCTTCAACGACGCGAAGACGGAAATTTCCCGCATCGGCGACGAGCAGTTTGTTTTCTTTAGTAAGAGCGATTCCGAGCGGCGTGTCGAATTTTGCTGCGCTTCCGATGCCGTCAAAAAATCCTTCGACGCTTCCCGCAATTGTTGAAACCTGTCCGTTTTCGATGACGCGGATTTTGTCGTTGTAAGTGTCGGAAACGTAAATTTTTCCCGATTCGCTGACGGCAATGCCGATCGGCGCGTTGAATTTCGCCCCTTTTGCATCGCCGTCCGAGAAACCTTTTTCGTTTTCCGTTCCGGCAATTAATTCGATCTCGCCGGTTTTTAAAACTACTTTTTTAATCGTGTGTGAACCTGAATCGGCGACGAAAAGATCGCCGTTCTTATCAAAAGCGATTGCCGAAGGCGTATGCAGTTTGTCGGTTAAAACCGTAAAGTTTTCGGCATCTTTAACGCGCAGAATTTTTCCGTTTTCGCCGTCGGAAACAAATATCTCGCCGCCCGTTTCGGCGATTCCGAACGGTTCGCCGATCTCGCGCTTGAGACCGAAAAAGGTCTGAGTTTTAACAAAGGAAACGGCTTTCGGGTCTGATCTCCAGTAAAAAGCCAAATACAAAAATAAACCGATTAAGCCGATAAAACCGCCGAGCGAGAGCACAAACCAAAGTTTTGAAATAGTCTTTTTTCTTTTCATCCGTAAATTCTTTTTTAAAAGTTACAATTATTAAATGATAAACGACAACCGAAAAAAATTCTGCTATCATTCATAAATAATTTAAAACAAATCGAATATTTTTAGAATTTTAAGGAGAAAAAAAAACTATGTTTTCACTGGAAGATTTATTAGGACAACAGCAGGGAAATCAGGCGGTTCAGCAGATCAGTCAGAATTTAGGCGCGGATTCTTCGGCGGTAAATTCGGCGATTCAGATGGCTTTGCCGATGATTTTGAGCGGTCTGGCAAAAAACGCTCAGGAGCCGCAAGGCGCGGAATCTTTGAACAGCGCACTTGAAAAAGATCATCACGAAAGTATTTTGGGCAATCTGATGGGTTACCTGGGCGGCGGAATCCCGCAACCGCAGGAAGCGACGCGGCAGACGAACGGAAACGGAATTTTAGACCATATTTTCGGCGGCAGACAAACACAGGTCGCCAATGAACTTACCCAGAACAGCGGATTGAATGCCGGACAGATCGCCCAGCTTTTAATTACGCTCGCACCGATCGTGATGGGATTTTTGGGCAAGAAAAAACAGGAAGAAGGTTTGGGCGCGGACGGTCTTTCAAGCTGGCTCGGCGGTCAGCAGCAGCAGCTTCAGTCTTCGGGAAATCCGATGATTGATATGGTAACGCGCATTTTGGATAAAGACGGCGACGGCAGCGCGATGGACGATCTGGCTTCGATGGCGTTCGGTTATTTTACCAATCGAAAATAATTTTTCACCAACTAAAATCTTTAGAAAGACCGGCGATTAGTTTTATACTTCTTGCCGGTCTTTTTTTACATTAAAATTCACACCAAAAGCCCCTGTGTAATTAGGGTTCTTGCAAAGTCGCCGAAAAATTATTCGAGCGGTTTTCCGCACATCCAACTATCACTTTTCACTTATTTCGGAAGTAATCGGTTTTTACTTTTCGGAATAAATGAAAGGTGATAGGTGATAGGTGACAGGAAAAATTTATTCATCCTGACTTTGCAAGAACCCTACCTGTGTAATTGGATTTTTAGATAAAATCTCAGTCCTCTTGCGTTCTGTGTTAAAATAATTTTCATCAAAACTTCTGAATTTGCTTTATGAAAATTTTTGAAACTGTTCGTGTCAAAAATTTATTTTTTGTTCCCGCCTGTTTCTTTTTGTGTTTGTTAATTCTGAACGCCTGCCGAACGCTTCCCGATTCCGGGCAAACATCGCCTGAATTTTTTCATTTTAAAACCTCGAAAGCCGTTTTTAATCTCAGCAATAATGAAAAATTTGCATTTACAAATCTTGATTTTGTAACCGATGGCGACCGGCGGATTTTGGCACAGTTTGATAAAACAGACCGCTCGGACGGACAAAATCTCGGTAAATTCATCAGTCTTTCCGCCGATGGCGGCAAAACTTTCGGCGCGGAGAAAAACCTTGCCGAACTTATAAAAACTGAAAGAAAATTTACCGATTTTAATTTTTCTTTCGTAAAAACGGGATTTGCGGTTGTTGCCGTTGCGAACAGTAATATGTTTTATCTGCACGCCGACAAAAACCTTGAAAATTGGAGCAATCCCGTGCAAATTAATGATGAACAGGATGCTTTTATCGGCGGAATAAATTTTTTACAATCCGAAGGAACTGATCTTTATTGCGTTTGGATGGATAACAGACGCGGGTTTCAACTGATATTTTTTTCGTCTTCACGCGACGGCGGAAAAACCTGGTCGCCGAATCAGCCGATTGAATATGATTTTCGTGAAGGACGACAGAGTTTTCCGCATTTTGTGTTCGGCGCAAATGACAGGCTGCTCGTTTTTTGGGAAGATTGGCGCGACCGGAAAACTCTGGTTGACATTCGCTTTTCATATTCCGATGACAAGGGCGAAACGTGGATTCCGAGCCGAAAGCTAAACGATGACGAGAAGGAAGTCTGGCAAATTAGTCCGGGTGTCGCGGCATTCGGCGCGAATATTTATGCCGTTTTTGCCGATTTTAGCGAAGAAGGCGAAGAAAATGATAATGATTGGAATATTTATTTTTCGCGTTCAACCGACGGCGGCGAAACGTGGGAAAAATCCGGGCGGCTGAACGACATCAAAGAAGGTGTGGATACGAGTCCGTCGCTGACCGTTGATAAATTCGGAAACATCTTTTGCCTGTGGCGGACGACGCGGGAAACCCTGTTCGGACAGATTGCCTTTTCCTATTCGAGCGATCAGGGAAAAAACTGGTCGCCGTCCGTTACTCTGACGGATAAAAGCGAGATGGTGCGCGATACGACCAATTTCATCAAATTTTTATCGCCGGATAAACTTCTATTTAGTTGGGTAAAAGAAGAATATGAAACAAACACGGAGGTTTATTCATTTTTAGAAAAAACTTCCGAACCGATTATTTCCGCCGCTCGAATTTCTGATCGGGAACAGGGCAAAACGGAAAATCCGCTCAAATACGAGACCGGCGAAACTCTGTTTTTTGACGATTTTTCGAGTGAACGGGCGGAAAAATGGAAACCTGAAACGGGTTTTTGGAATGTCGAAAATAAAATTTATATGGGCGTTTCGCCAAATAATATTTCCAAAACCTTTGTTTCATTTGCCGATTTTGAAGAGCCGGAAAGCTATGTTTGGCGCGGGAATTTTAAACTCGATCCGGTCGCCCATACGGCGGCGAATATTTATTTTCGCACCGATAAAACGGGCTTGCGCCATTTTGTCATTACAAATTTTTTTCGGCTCGGAACGTGGCTCAGCCTGAAGGATGATGAATTGCCGAACGGGCTTCATCTGTCGGGCGGAAAACCTCTGGTGCAAAAGCGTTTTCCGTTTCAGAAAGACCGCTGGTATCAATTTACGCTGGTCGTTACGCCGGACAGAATCGATTATTACGTCGAAGGTCGCTTGATGCTGAGTTTTGAGGAAAAATTGATCCTGCCGCCGGGCAAGATCGGCATCGGCGGTTTATATTCGTCGCCGACTTATTTCGATGAAATTTCTGTTTCCAGTTTGAAATAATGAAACTTCGCACGAAAATTTTAAGCTACACATTGCCTTTGATCTTAATTCCGTTTTTATTAACTTCTCTGGCGGTTTATTATTTCGTCATTCGCGCCAATCAAATTCAGCTTCAGGAAGAAAACAAACAGACATTAAACGAAGTTTTGGTAAGTTTCCGCCGGGAAACGGATTCGGTTCGCAAGGATGTCGAACTTTTATCGAATGTTCCGGCGGTCGCCGAGTTTCTTGAAAACCGAACGGAAAATGCGGTTTTGGAAAATCAGACAAAATCCGTTTTGGAACTTTTTTTTAAGCAGAATCCGTATTATTTACAATTGAGTTTGGTAGATGAAAAAGGGCTGGAAAAGATCAAATTCAGCAAAATTCCGAATCAGCAAGAGCCGAAAATTTTAACCGACGAAGATTTTTTTCTACGGACATTGATCTCCGGCAGTGTCCAAACGCCGGTCAGAGAAATTCAGACGGGAAAATACGCGACCGTTTTTGCGAAAAGCGTTGTCGGCGAAAAATTTCTCGGAATGATCGTTTTAACCTTAAATACGCAGAGTTTCGAACGCCCAATGCGACCGCTTCTCAAACGCGGTCTGGCGACTTTTTTGTTCGATGACCGGGGAATAATTTTGGCTTCGGCATTCGCTTCGATTGAAGATAAAAAATTGTCCGGGGAGATAAATCTCGCCGCCGAAGCCGCCGAATTGCTGGCAAAATCTTCTTTTGAAGCGAATCAAAAAAAGGTTTCGGGTAAAGACAAAGAATTTCTGTTTTCCGTTTTGCCTTCGGAATCTTTTCCGCAGGTTGACACGACCGAAAAGTCCGCCGGCGGCAATTGGTTTCTCGGGGTTTTCGAAGATGCGGAAACGAATTCGGTTCCGCGAAGTTTTCAGGTTTTTTTCTTTTCGATCTTGTTTTTAGCCGTCGGCGCGGTTTTGTGGGCGACGGCAAGAGGTGCGCGCCGGATCACGATTCCGCTTGAAAAGGTCAGCGCGGCAACCGCCCGCATCGGTCGCGGCGAGGCGGATTTCAAACTCGAAATAAATACGAATGATGAGGTCGAAGATCTGGCAAACGCCGTCAGGAAAATAGACGGCGAATTGCGCGAATATCAAAAACAATTGATACAAACCGCAAAACTGGCGGCAATCGGTGAAATGACGGCGGAAATTTCGCACGAAATCCAAAACCGCATCAGTGGAATCAGTCTCTGGCTTCAGCATCTCGATGCGGAAATCGAACCGGACGATCCGCGCCGCGAATATCTCGATGAAATGAAACTCGGTTTGGGCGGTTTTATGAAAATGCTCGCGGCGTTGAAAGAGCATTACAAAACGCCCGTTTTAGATCGCCAAAATTTAGACGTAAATTTGCTTGTCAAAGAAGTTCTGCCGTTCGTGCAGGAAAAGATCGAAACAAAGCAGATCGAAATTTCGACGAATTTCCGGGCAGATTTGCCGTTTATCAGAGGTGACCGGGAAAAACTGAAAAGCGTTTTGTTGAATTTGATCTTGAACGCGATAGATTCCGTCAAAGACGGTGGAAAGATCGAAATTCTGACCGATTTGACGGAAGAAACAGCGGAAGAAATAATTTTTCTTTCGATCAGAGACAACGGCTGCGGCATCGAAGAAAAAGATCTGTCGCGCATTTTTTACCCGTTTTATTCGACAAAATCCGGCGGCAGCGGTTTGGGTTTGGCGATTTCTTCAAATATAATTTCGGCACATAAAGGCAAGATCAAAGTTGAAAGCGAGGTCGGTAAAGGAACGGTTTTCGCCGTTTCTTTTCCGGCGATTCGATCATAAATTATGGCAAAAATTCTACTGCTCGATGATGAACCGCAAATCAGACGCGCCGTTGCGCTGCATTTAACGAAAAACGGACACGAAGTCGTTTCGTGCGAAAACGGTCGGGAAGGTTTGGTTTGTTTGGAACGCGAGAATTTCGATCTGATCATCACCGATCTGAAGATGCCGGAACTGTCGGGCAGCGAACTGCTGCAAAAGATGCGCGAAGAGAAAATCGAGATTCCGGTCATCGTTCTGACGGGTTTTGCCAGCGTCGAATCGGCGGTCGAAGCAATGAAGCTCGGCGCGGCGGATTATATAACGAAACCGCCGCAGCTCGATGAAATCACGCTCAAAGTAAAAAAAATACTTTCGCGTCAGGAACTTGTCGAAGAAAATAAGCGTTTGAAAAAGGAACTGGAAAACAAGTTTCAATTCGAGGGAATTATCGGCAAAAGTTCGGCGATGCAAAAGTTTTTCGAAAAATTAAAACCGCTTGCCGCCGACGGGCAAATTTCCGTTTTGCTGATCGGCGAAAGCGGAACGGGCAAGGAATTAGCGGCAAAAGCTGTTCATTACAATTCGCCGCGCCGAAACAAACCTTTTATCGCCGTAAATTGCGCCGCTTTGCCCGAACATCTGCTGGAAAGCGAATTGTTCGGACACGAAAAAGGCGCGTTCACCGATGCCAAACAGTTGAAAAAAGGTTTGTTTGAAGCGGCAAATTGCGGAACGCTTTTTCTCGATGAAATCGGTTCGATGCCCGTAAAAATGCAGGTCAAACTTTTGCGGGCAATCGAAGAAAAAGAAATCCGACGGGTCGGCGGAACGAGGCAAATTCCGCTCGACATACGTTTTATCGCGGCTTCAAACAGGGATTTGGAAAAACTCTGCGCGGAAGAAAAATTCCGGCAGGATCTGTATTACCGCCTCGCCGTCGCTACCGTACAAATTCCGGCTCTGCGCGAAAGAAACGGCGATATAAGGCTTTTGGCAAATCATTTTCTCGAAAAATCCAACCGCGAAAAAAACAAGGAAATCGCGTTCGATGCGGAAACCTTAAAGATTTTAGAAAATCACATCTGGCGCGGAAATGTGCGCGAACTCGAAAATCTTATCGAATTATTGGTCGTTACGTCCGCAACAAACGGAAAAATTACGGTTTCCGATCTGCCGGAAAATATTGTCAGCACTTCATTTAAACTCGATTCGGAAAACCTCGGCAATGACCTGAAAACCGCGACAAAACGAATTACCGAACAATTCGAGCGCGAATTTATCTCGAAACAACTCGAAAAAAATCACCATAACATCTCGAAAACCGCCGAAGCCATCGGCATCTCCCGCGGGGCTTTGCACGGAAAGATTAAGGAATATGATTTGGGCTGATTTTTGAATT
>CAYUGW010000091.1:0-10610 GCA_964444245.1 uncultured Blastocatellaceae bacterium
GCCCAGCCTTTTCGCGCCGCGTCGAGATATTTTTCCGAAAGATTGCCTTGCCGAACGCCTCTCGCCAGCGCATAGACGAACATTGCCGAAGCGCTTGATTCCTGATAATTTTTGCCTTTTCCCGGAAAGTCAATAATGTCCCACCAAAGCCCTTCTTTATCCTGATATTTCGTGATCGTTTCCGCCGTGCGGTCGAAAATTGCCAGTAGTTCGGCGCGGCGCGGATGATTTTTCGGGAAATAATCGAGCGTGTCCGCCAGAGCCATCACATACCAGCCCATCGCGCGTCCCCAGACATGCGGACTCAAACCCGTCCTTTTATTCGCCCATTTTTGCTCGCGCGATTCGTCCCAGCCGTGATAAAGCAAACCCGTTTTCGGGTCGCGGGCGTGCTTTTCCATCCAGACGAATTGATTGGCGATGTCGTCCCAGTTGTCTTCGTTCCAGACCTTTGAATATTCGGCGTAAAACGGCTGCGCCATATACAAACCGTCGAGCCACATCTGCCACGGGTAGATTTTTTTATGCCACAAACCGCCTTCTTTCGTGCGCGGATGCGTCTTTAATTGCGATCGGATCAGTTCCGCTGCTTTTTTATATTTTTCGTCACCGCTGACGCGGAAAAGCGTCAAAATTCCGCGCCCCGGCGTGATGTGGTCAATGTTGTATTCTTTAAGATTATAACCCGGAATATTGCCTTTTTCGTCAAACCAAAAATCCATTCCGCGCTTGATAAAATCAAAGTATTGCGGATCGCCCGTCGCATACCAGACGGCTTCGATTGCCTTCATCTGCACGCCTTGTTCGTAGTGCCATTTGTGCGGAATTCCGGCGGGCGTTCCGGTATCTTCGAGCCAGACGCGGTTCATCAAAGTATAAGCCAAACGCTCGGACAGCGGCTCGGCGCGTTTGCGTTTTACTTCTTCCTCGTTGGCGATGCCGACCGCCAAAGGCGAAGCCGCTCGCTGCGAAAAATTATCCACCGTATCGAGCCACGCTTTTTTATCCGCAAATCCGGCGCGCGACCAGCCCGCGCCGACGTAATATTTCGCTACCTTGTCCGGTTTGGCGGAAACGATTGCCAGATGCTGCGGAAAATCGAAATCTCCGGCGGGAATATTTTTGAAGGATTTAAAGGTCGGCGGTTCGGCGACGACGGCGCAGCCCAAGCTTCCGTTTTTCTCGTTCGTTTCCCAGAGGCTCATCCAGGTTCTGCCGCGGTCGAATTCGCCCGTAAAATCGGGTTCGTGTTTGGCAATTCCGACGGCAACGTCAATATCGCGCAGATCGTCCGGCGCGTCGTAAAAACTTTCGACGCGAAAGAAATTTTGCCCTGCGTCAATCGTGATGCGCTTTGTTTCGGCGACCGGCACGCCGTTGACTTCCCAAGGAGCGTATTTGAGTTCAAAGACGGTGCGAATCGCGCCCGTAGTCAAAACTCTCGATGAAACGAAGTTGCGCGAAACGTGGAGATTTTTGCCGTCCCAAACGCCCGCGCCGCCGCAACCGCGAGAGCGTTTGACCGAATAAAAATCGAGTCCCGTGCCGTTGTCCGTGTGATAAAAAGCGTCGCCGCCCTTATACCATTCGTTGATAATCGGATAATCGACGCGCTTTGCCCAAACGTCTATGCCGCTCGAAACCAATTCTTTTTCCAGAGTTTTGCCGTAAGTGCGAAAGGCTATGCGGTCGTTTTCCCACGCGAAATCGTCCATTCTTTCCGGCACAAAACGCCCGAATGTTTTCATTTTCGCCGCGGGCTGTTTATCGCTCGTCGCTTCGATTTTGATGTTTTTCGTTTTTTCATTTGCTTTGAAATTTACCTGAAAAACCAGTTTTTCCGGCGTTCCGTCGCCGTTTTCGTCAATCGGCTGCGAGAAAAAAGTTTCGCCGCTGCCGGCATCGGTGATTTTCAGGTAATCCGCCTTTAGATTGGAATTCAATTTTAAAAGCTCATTCCAATCCAGAACAACCGTTTCGTTTTGCCGCTCGACCGAAAGATTATTCGTTACCGAAACAAAAATCTCGTTTTGCGCCGAAACGAACGAACAAAAAATAAAAGCGAAGAGAATGGATAAAAGCGTTTTTTTCATAAAATAAAGACAGCAAAACAAAGATAAAATTTTTTTCAGTTGCCGATAGCTTTAGCTCTACCGTTTATAAACAAGTTGAATCGGGCAGTAAAAACACGACTCGGATCGGTTTTGTCGCCAACGGCGACTGACAACCCCGCTTCGCCGCCCGGCGAGAATCGCCGGGTCGGGCGTTGAAAAATATTCCGTCGCTGAAAGCGACGAACAAATACACCGCAAATGTTGCTCGCTTTCAGCGAGCGGGCGTGGTCGTTGCGACTAACCCAGCGATTCTCGCTAGGCTATATTGTTGGTCGCCGTTGGCGACAAAAACCAACATTAATCACTTCTTCAAATATTTCCTCAAACCGATTTTTTCTTCTTTAATTCCAACAATTGCCAGTTTCGCTATTTCTTCCGCGCCGAGCGGCGAAAAATGCGTGTTGTCGTTTAAGCCGTCGGGATAATTCGCGTTTTCGCCTTTCTGCAAAATCAGAAACAATTTTTTGGAATTTTCCGCGCCCAAACCAATAAGCAGTTTTTCGCTCTTGCGGTGCATATCAATCAGCGGAACTTTTTGTTCCTTTGCCGTATTGCGGACGATTTCCGGATATTCGCCGTGCGTGTCGTAAAATTTCCCTTCTTTATCAAAACGCCGCCGCATAACGGGAGTTAAAAGCACGATATTCGCTCGCTTTGCCCGCGTTTCGGCAATAAATTTCAAAAGATTTTTCCGGTAATCTTCCGGCGGCGTGTAGCGGTCAACCTTGTCTTTGGAAGAATCGTTGTGTCCGAATTGGACAAAAACGTAATCGCCTTTTTTCAAATTATCAACAATCGTCTGCCAGCGATTTTCGGCGATAAAAGTTCTGGTGCTGCGCCCGTTCTGCGCGTGATTTTCGATTTTTACTTTTTCCGCATCGAAATACTGCTGCAAAAATTCTCCCCAACCCGTTTCCGGTCTTTTCCCGGCGCGTTTTTCAGCCATTGTGGAATCTCCGGCGAGAAAAACGCGAATCGGCGCGTTTTGCGCGTTCGCGCTTGAAGCGAAAATCGGGAATATTAAAAATAGAAAAGCGAAAATTTTCATAAAAATCTAATTACAGAAAATTCTTTACTTTGCGTTCTTTGCGTCTTTGCGTGAAATTTTCTCACGCAAAGACGCAAAGAACGCAAATCAAATCAAACGGGTCTTTTTGCCAGCAGTTTAATATCGGTCAATTCCGAAATTTTGACCGGGCGTTTCAGTTCGATGCTTTTGCGGGCGGCGATTCCGACTAAGATTGACATCGCGCCGTCGCGCGTTCCGGCGGCGTGTTTAAACGTGTCGGGCGCGTCCGGCGTTTTGAACATTCGCTGGTGCATCCGAATATCGCCGCCGCCGTGTCCGCCTTTGTATTTCGGCACTTTGATTGATTCGTGCGTGTCTTTGAAATTGTCGAGCAAAATGGTTTCCTCGAAACCTTCGGATTCTTCCTTAAACTGCGACATTTCGAGCGCGTGGCGTTCGGCTTCGCTGACTCTTTTGAAATCTCCGGCTTGATACGGAATGTCCTGCCACGTGTCAATTTTTCCGTCGAAACCGTTAAACGACAACCGAAAACCCTCATACGGCGAATAGGTCGTCAAAGAATAACTGACCGTAACGTTATTTGCATAAAGGATTTGCACCGACATTTTGTCGTAAATGTCAATTTTTTCGTTGAAAACGCAGCCGTCGCGGATGTAGCCGTCGTGTTTTTCGTTGGCGACATACATTTTCATCAAATTTTCGTCCTGAGTAATGTCCCAGAAATATTTGCATTTGGTTTTATGCTGACAGGTCATACAGCGCGTCCCGCGAAACGCGCCGTTTTTGCCGTAATGCTCGAGCGCGCCGTAAGCCGTAACTTCGACCGGATCGGAATCGAGCCACCAATTCATCAGATCGAAATGATGCGTCGCTTTGTGAACCAGAAGCGTGCCGCCTTTTTCCTTCAAACCGTGCCAGCGGCGGAAATAACTCGCGCCGTGATAAACATTCAGATACCAGTTGAAATCAACCGACGTAACGCGCCCGATGCGGTTTGCGCCAAGCAGTTCCTTGATTTTCGTGAAATGCGGATTGTAACGGTAATTGAAAGAAACAAAGACTTTGCGCCCCGTTCGCCGTTCCGCGTCGAGAATTATTTTGCATTTTGCCTCGTCGGTCGTCAGAGGTTTTTCGCTGATCACGTCCGCGCCCATTTCCAGCGCGGTTACGATCTGTTTGTGATGCTCGGAATCGGTCGTCATGACGAACACGAGTTCGGGTTTCGTTTCGCGCATCATTTTTTCAAAATCGGTGTAAAGCGGACAATTGACCTTCATCCGCTCTTTGGCATACGCCGCGCGCCCCGCGTTGATGTCGCACAGACCGACGAATTCGACCAGATCGCCGAAATTTTGCAACAGAGCCTCGCCCCAGAAACGCACGCCGCGAATGCCCGTCCCGACCATCACGATGCGTTTTTTCGCCGCCGGATCGAAAACCGCGCCGCTTGTCGCCTGCGCCAGAATCGCGCCCATCATCGCCAATGTTCCTGTTTCAAGAAATTCTCTTCTGTTCATAAATTCCCTTTCTTTAAACTAATTTATCAACCACTGTGCCGTTCATTTTGACATTTTCGAGTGTTAAATTGTTCACGTTTTTGACGATATTCGTTCCCGTAACTTTCCCGAAATCACAGTTTTTCAAAAAGATGTCATACAACGGTGCTTTATCGAGTCCTTGCAGATCAACGGCTTTATTGCAATCTTGCGCGGTCAGGTTTTCAACCCGCAGATTTTTAACCATTGGAATATATTCCCCTTTCGCACCTTCTTCGTAATTAAAATCAATTTCTATCGCCGAGCGCGAAACTTTGCCGATGGTGATGTTTCTAAAGTAAAGATTTTCGATCTTTCCTCCGCGCGAAGCATTGTTTTTGATTCGCAGAGCCGTCCACAGTTCGGGCGAATCGAGACGGTTGTTTTCGGCGAAAAGATTGCGGAAACCGCCCGAACATTCGCTTCCGACCGTGATTCCGCCGTGTCCGGCTTTGAAATTGCAATTACGGACGATGATGTTTTCCGACGGAATATTGATGCGGCGACCGTCTTCGTTTCTGCCGGATTTGATGGCGATGCAGTCGTCGCCCGTGTCGAAATAACAGTCTTCGATCAAAACATCTTTGCACGATTCGGGATTGCAGCCATCATTATTCGGTCCGTGCGTATCAACGCGCAAACGTCTGACCGTCACGTTTTCGCACAAAACCGGATGCACTTCCCACATCGGCGAATTGATGATTTTTATATCTTCGATCAAAACGTTTTTGCAGCGATAGGGCTGGATAAACTGCGGACGAAGATACGAGCCTTCGCCGAAAATGCGTTTTTCCACCGGAACATTATCGCGCATCACTTCATGAAGTCTGGCGCGGGCGGCAAATTGATTCGGCATTCCCTCGCTCCAGCCGTCGCGTTTGTTGCCCTTCATATACCACCAATTTTCGTTGTCGGCTTGCCCGTCGAGCGTTCCAGTTCCGGTAACGGCGATGTTTTCCTGTTCAAACGCATAAATCAGCGGCGAATAATTCATCAATTCCATTCCTTCCCAGCGCGAAAAAACATTCTGATATTGCTTCGTGTCGGTCGTAAATTTCACGACCGCGTCTTTTGAAATGTGCAGGTTGACGTTCGATTTCAGATGAATCGGACCCGTCAGCCAAACGCCTTTTGAAACAACAACGCGCCCGCCGCCTTTTTTATGGCAATCTTCGATTGCTCTAGCAAACGCTTGTGTACAATCGGTTTTCCCGTCTGGAAGCGCGCCGTATTTGGTGATTAAATAATCCTTTTTCCTGAATTTCGGCGGCTTGATGCGCGCCAAAATGCGCGGATATTCGGTTTTCCAAACGTCCGGTGTCGTTTGTCCGAAGCTGATCTGCGGCAGAACAAAAGCGGCAGTTCCGCCTGCTAATAAAAGTTTTAGAAATTCTCGACGATTTTGCATAATTCAAATTATTTCAACGCAAAGGCGCAGAGTCGCAAAGGCGCAAAGGAAATTTTTTATAAAACCTTGCGTCCTTCAGCGTCTTAGCATCTTTGCGTTAATTTCTCTTTATTTTTTCTTTCCATTTCGGATAATCTTTTTCAATCAATTCATTCGGCGCGGAAACATACCACGCATAACCGTTGCGGCGTTCGGCTTCGATTTCGGAAACATCGTATTTAATTACGCCGTCGCGCCCGATGAAAATCGGTTTCATCGTTTCAAATTCGTAAAACCGCGCCCAGATCGGCGGTGCGTTCCGGTCTTTGATGACCGAACTTTCGCCTTTGATTCGTTCCCAGCGAATGCCGTTTAATTTGTTGGTTTTATACCAATTTACAGCCGCTTCGATTGATTCGATGACGTTTTGATCCGGCTGTTTGTCGAGCATCAAAAATTGCACGATGCCGACGGATTCGCCGGCGGTCAAACTTGCCGGTTCAAATGTTCTTGCCGCCGCGGGTTTCAAGGTTTCCGCGTCATACTGCGCCGCCCAGATCGTTTTTTTGCCGCTCGTTTCAACCTGTAATTTTAAGATCAGCGGAATCGCTTGTTCGACAGCTTTTTCTGATTTTACGCGTCTTTCTTCGTCAACAAATTTATAATCTTCGCTTTTTTTAGCGATTTCGCGTAAAAGTCTTAGAACGCCGATCATCGCATTGTCATTAAAAGTAATATGGCGCGAATAATCTTTTTTGAGCGGGAAAAACTGCGGAAAACCGCCGTTTTCATACTGCGAAGCGAGCAAATAATCAACGCCTTTGTTAAACGCTTCCTTGTGTTTCGGGAAATTGGTCGGCGGCGTTGTTTTTTGCAGACTCGCCGTAATTACTTTGCCTAGAAAAGCGATCTGCGTATAGGTCGCATTATTATCAATCGTCGTGCCGCGCGTGTCGGATTTATCTGCGATAAGTTTTTCGCGTTCGTCTTGCGTGAGCATCCGCGTCATATCGAGATTTTTTTCCCAGCCGCCGTTATCTTTTTGATAAAAAACGACTTGATCGGCGATCCGCGCCGCTTCGTCGGTTTGATACCACGATAAATCTTTTTTGAAAACTTCGTTCCACGAAACCAGTTTCCAATCGGGCGCGGTATTTTCCGAAAAATTATCGTCTGCCTTTTTCGGATTCCAGCCGTCTTTGCCTTTCAGGAAATTTTCGGCTTCAAATTTCTCGGCTTCTTCTTTTGTTAATTGATGAATCCATTTGACGCGGCTCTCCATTTTCGCGCCCGCGCCTTTTGAATTAAATTCGGCAAAATACGCCGTTTTTTCGTTTTCCGTTTTTCCCCAGTTATGCCAGCCTTCGGCGCGGATATGCGCGCCCATTTCTGAATTTAGAAAAACTGTTCTCCCGAATGCTCGCCAGGGACGACCGAGAAATACGCCTTTATCAAAATCGGTTGCGGTCAATTTTGCATTGATAAAAACGAAACCGCCCGGTTCGTCCGCGGCGAAACGCATCGGCGCGGTGATATAACCGTCGCCTTTTGAATGAATTACGCAATTTTCAAAAACCGCCGCCGCCTGTCCGAAAATAAAATCCACGTTGCCTTCGATATAGCAGTTTTCAAAATACTGCCGCCCGTTTTTCGCGTAAAGCGTGTCCTGCCAACCTAAGAATCTCGAATTTTTGAATACAACGCGGTCGGCTTCCGACAAAACGGCAACCGCCTGCTGTCCCTGTCCGCCTTTTTCAAATTTATGCGAATTTTCAAATGTCAGATTTTCCGCGTGAAAATCGTGTCCGCCGACATAAAAAGCGTAAGCGGCAGAAGTTGTTCCGGCGGTTTTATTGGAAATATTAAAAGTTAATTTCGTGTTTTCGGCGGATTCGCCGACAAGTTTTATCAACGGTTTGTTGACAGGAATTCCGAGTTGTTCGGTATAAATGCCTTTTTTGATGCGGATGACAAATCGTTTTTTGTTGTTTTCGGGAACTCTTTCAATCGCTTCGCCGACCGTTTTGACATCGCCGCTACCGTCCTGCGCGACCGTCAGATCGTACGATTTCGGATTTCGGATTTCGGATTTCGGATTTTGTCCGGCGGTCTGCGCCGCAACGCCGCTCGTCGCCGCCAAACCGAAAATCAAAATCGTGGAAATCAGCCGAAAGAATTTCATTCCTACCTCTCGTTAAAGACAGAATAAGCCCTTCGTGGTTATACTACGCCGCAAAGGGCTTATTCTGTCATTTTATTCGATGCGTTTTATTTCTAGCGCGTTAGAAAGTAAATCTCGTGCCGAGTTGAATATCACGCGGCAGATTTCTCTGCCCTCCGACAAAGCCGAACGCCTGATTCGTAATGCCCAGTTGAAGCCCGTTGCCGAGATAAACACGGTTCAGAGCGTTGATCGCTTCGACGCGAACCTGCAGCCGCATACGTTCTTTGAAGCGGAAATTTTTCGTCAATCCGAGATCGAATTTTTGAAACGGCTGATTGCGGAAATTATCCAGTGTGTAGGGAATTGTCCGCAGCGAGTTTTGACCGCCGATTGTGTAATTATTGCCGAGACTGATGAAACCGCTCGTATCGAAAGCCGGAATATCAACACCGTAGCGCAAACCCTGATCGTTTTTCTGACCGATGCGGTTTTCGAGTTGATTGATGTCGCCCAGATAAACGCCGTTTTGTAAAACGAGCGGTTCGCCCGATTGCCATTCAAAGACTGTGTTAAGCTGCCAGCCGCCGAGGATCGCTTCGGCTACCGGATGCCATTCGCTGAAAAACGATCTGCCGCGTCCGAACGGAAGTTCGAAAACGCTCGACAGCGTAAAACGATGCGGACGGTCGAAAAGTGAAATCATTTCCATCAATTGCTCGTCCTGCGGATTCAAACGGCGTGTGCTTTCATATTCACGCGAAAATGTATAAGAAGCGTTAAACGAAAATCCGCGGCTCATTCGTTTCGTTGCCTGAAGCTGTAAAGCGCGGTATTCGCTTTTGCCGTTATATTCGGTAACGATCAAATCCTGAAATTGCGGAAATGCGACAAGAAGCCGTCGCCGCTGAAGCGTGTTGGCGTTTAATCCGGTGTTTTCCGGTACGAGACCGCGAAACGGATTCGGAACGGTTTGATTCAAAAATGTCTGCGTCGCCGCCACCGCCGCCGCCACCGCCGCCGGATCGGTAACGCCTGTAAAATCGTTCAGATATTCGCGCGGAATAAAATTCAACTGACGCAAGACCGGCAAATCCTTGCCGCGTGAATAAACAAATGTCGCTTCGAGTCCGATGTTAAACGGAATCTGACGCTGAATGCCGATGATAAATCTCGTGTAATTGGCGTTTTTCCGTTCATAATTAGAAACGGTCGTCGCCGTCGGTCCGGTCGCGTTGGTCGTTCCGATAGTGTTTCCGACCAGCGTCCGCAAGCCCAAACTCGATCCGATTGCCGGATTCAAACCGTTCGGAAACGGATTGTTAATATCGGCGATAAACGTCAAACCGTTGTTGGTCGAAGGCGTGAATGTGGTCGAAGCCGTGAATCCCGCCTGATTGACCGGCTGAATCTGAAACGGTGCGGTGAAAATTCCGAAACCGCCGCGAATTACCGTTTTATCATCGAGCGCGTAGGAAGCACCGATGCGCGGCTGCCAGTTGTTTTTATCGGTTGATTGATTCGCGTCTCCGGGATTTTGCGCGAAAAGCAAACCGCCCGAAAGATTTTCAAAAGGAGTAATCGGAACATTAGTAGGAACATTGGCATTATAATTTGTCAAAGCTCCGGCACGAAGCGGACTCGGCGAAGTTGTGTCAAATCCGGTAACAATACGTCCTTCGGCTTCGCGCACACCTGTTTCGAGATCGTAGCGCAAGCCCAGATTCAGCGATAATCTTTGAGTAACCCGCCAGTCGTCCTGAATAAAGAAACCTTGATAATTCGAGCTGACATCATATGAAGCCGCATTTTCAATAAAACTGTTGGCGTTTGCCGCCGGAATACCGAGCAGGAACGAAGCCAGATCACGCCCGGTCTGATTCTGCGTTGCCGCGTTGGAATTAGACGCGGGCGCGGTATAAATACCCGTGAACATAAAACTTCCGGCGTTGTAACCGTTGGTCGAACGGGTTTCCATCAAGCGGCGGAAATCGTAGCCGTATTTAAATGTATGGTTGCGGAAAATCTGCGTCATCGTCGGCTGAAAAGAAAAAAGGCGGAAATTTCTCGTTAAACCTTCGTTAAAATCGGCTCGCAGCGATCCGAGCGTTTCATAATTGGTCAGCATAAAGCGCGGGAAAACCGCTGAATCGGTAAGCGCGGCGATGCCCGCAAATCCGAGATCGCCGGCAGAAACCGGATTTGCCGCTTCGCGTCCCTGCACGAACTCATTCAAACTCGAGCGCAAATCAAGCACGAAAGTCGGGGAAAGCGTCGCCGTATAATTGAGATTGCCGCCTTTATTCGTGCGGGTTTCAAAACCCTGCGTGATCGAATTCGGTTCGCCGATCCAATTGTAGCGGTCTTCGTTGCTCTTGCTGTA
>CAYUGW010000092.1:0-10409 GCA_964444245.1 uncultured Blastocatellaceae bacterium
GTTGGGAAAATAATGTACGCCCTCGGCATAAACCAGACTTCCGCCCTGATCGGGGTTATCCGTGTTGGCTTCCTGACCGAAAATTCTGTCTTTCACAGCATAAAAGCCGAAATCGAGAAACGAACGCGAATTGGCGCGGGTGCGAACATCCGCACCGTAGCCGATGCCGCGTGATGAAAAAAGATCGCCGCGAAAGGTTACATCCGCCGAACGCCCGAGCGTCAAATAATACGCGCCCGAAGCGCGAAAACCCTTATTGCCGGAAAAACCGACCGAAGGCGTTAGAAATCCCGAAGCGCGGTCGCGCTCTTTAATCGGAATCGAAGCGAACGGAACGGGAATGACCGGAATATTTCTCAGGCGAAATTTAGCATTTTTCAGTTTTATCCGGTCGTTTGTTCTGATCGTTGCCTTGTCTGCCGTAAAACTCCAGTTCGGGACGGCATCTTCGCACGACGTAAAAACGCCACCTTCGACGACGACTTCATTGAGCGCGACTCTTTCGACGCGGTCGGCGCGGAAATAAATGACCGTGCCGTCTTCGGTTTGATTGGTAAATCCGGTCGAATCGCTGAAATTTCCGAGTTTCGTTTTATAATTCCAAACGCCTTTCGCGCCCGTTATTCTTTGCGCTTCGCCCTGATCGAAAACGACGCTGCCTTCGGCAACGATGGTGTTTTTCGCTTCATAAACCGTGATCTTATCGGCTTGCATCCGGTAAATTCCGTACCGCGCATCGACATTTCCTTCGTGAACGATAACGCGTTTTCCTTCTTCGCCTTCGACGGTTTGTTTATTTGAATAAACGACCAGATCGCCGTCGCCGCCTTCTTGTTTGTAGCCTGAATCCTGCGCGGTTTTCGGAGCCTTTATGCTTTTTTCGGGCGTGATCGGTTTGACATTCGGCTGATCGGAAAGCGGATTGGCGACCTGTTTGTCAACCGGATTCGTTTCCTGTGCGGAAATCGCCGCGCAGAAAAGCACCGGAAAGATGATTAAAAAACAAATATTGCTGATTTTATGAAGCCGCATTGAATTTACTATAAAATAAATTTGATGCTACCACGAAAATAGTCAAAAATTAAAAGGCTAAACTAAGTAGTACGACAAAATAACATCATTGTTAAGCAAGCGGTCTTTGACCGCGTTTCCGTTAAAAATTCGGGTTTATCGCGGTCAAAGACCGCTTGCTTAACTTTAGAATATTTTCATTTTTCTCAATTAATATTATGAACAAACCGAATGTTTTGGTCGTCGAAGACGAAGAATTGATGCGCTCGATCTTGCGCCAGCTGCTCGAAGCTGAAGGCTGCAATGTTTTAACGGCGGACAGCGCGGAAAATGCGCTCGAAATTTTTCCGACGAATGAAATTGCCGTAACTCTGACCGATATAAAAATGTCCGGAATGGACGGCTTGGAACTTCTCGACCGGATAAAATCAATTGACGAAGAAGCGATCGTGATAATTATGACGGCGTATTCATCGGTTGATTCGGCAATCGCCGCGCTTCGCAAAGGCGCGTATGATTATGTCACGAAACCTTTTGTCAATGAAGATTTAATCCAAACCGTCAAAAATGCGATCTTGACGAGAGAGCTTTTCCGGGAAAACCGCGTTCTCAGGCGCGAGATCGATAAGCGTTACGGTTTTTCGGAAATCGTCGGCAAAAGCGAGGCGTTGCAGGAAGTTTTCCGCATTGTGGAAAAAGTTGCGGATACCAACGCCGGCATTTTAATTCAGGGCGAATCGGGAACTGGAAAGGAACTCATTGCCCGCGCCATTCATTTTAACAGCGGACGCGCCGGAAAAGCATTTCTCGCCGTCAATTGCGGCGCATTGCCGGAAAGCCTTCTCGAATCGGAACTTTTCGGACATACGAAAGGCGCTTTTACCGGCGCGACCGCCGACAAAAAAGGTTTGTTTCGCGCGGCTGACGGCGGCAGCTTGCTCCTTGACGAGATCGGCGAAATGCCCCAACCGCTTCAAGTCAAATTATTACGCGCTCTTCAAGAACAGGAAGTTTTGCCCGTCGGTTCTTCAAAACCGGTCAAATTCGATGCACGGATCATCGCCGCAACGAATAAAAATCTGGAAACGGAAGTCGCTGAAAACCGTTTCCGCGAAGATTTGTTTTATCGTTTGAACGTCATCGAAATTTCCCTGCCGCCGCTTCGGGCAAGGCGCGAAGACATTCCGCTGCTCGTCAAACATTTTATTTCAAAAATTGCGCGTGAACAAAATGCCAACGAAAAACCGATTAGCAAGGAAGCAATGTCGGCGATGATGAATTATAACTGGCAGGGAAACGTCCGCGAATTGCAAAACGCCGTCGAACGCGCTTTTATTTTGAGCAACGATGAAATCAAGCCGGAAAATCTGCCGCCGAAGATCAGAGCCAATACCGATAATAATTTTGAAATGCGCGATCCCGAGGGTTTACGCCCGACCTTGGAAGAAATGGAACGCCGTTATATCAGCGAAATTCTCGCATCCGTCGGGCAGGATAAAACGGACGCGGCGGAAATTTTGGGAATTGATCTTTCGACTCTTTACAGAAAACTCAAGCGTTATGATAATATGTGAAACATCTTTTGTTGAAATCCGGCAATAAAAACGAAAAAAGAGTGAAAAAGTGTGAAAATTATCGGCATTTTCTCTAAAAATGTCTTATATTATTTTTACCTGAAAAAAAGATTTCCCTAAAATAGCTTTAACCGATAAAATTTTGTCTTTTCAGACAAATTTTTCACATTTTTTCTCTAATCCTTTTTTGCCCGAAGTGTTATATTTTTTCACAATTATTCAATGAAGTTTTTTTGTAAATTGTGGTATTATTTTTTGACTTTTAATTTCTCGAGGAAAAACTATGAGTGTAATTGCAAAACCAAAAATGAAATCGGAGAACTTTATGGAATCAGAAACACGACCGATGGCGGAAACAGACATCCACCGCGACCAGATTTATTACTTGATCGAAGCTTTAAAGATTTATTTTAATCATCTCGAAGACGTTTATGTTTCGGGAAACAATCTCGTTTATTACGAACAAGACAGCGAACGCAAGGTGTTTTCGCCGGACGCGATGATTTGTTTCGACGTTTCCAACAAAACGCGCCACACCTATAAATTGTGGGAAGAAAAAGTATTTCCGCAGGTGATTTTTGAAGTTTCTTCGCGTCTGACGTGGAGCGAAGATTTAAATCGCAAATGGCTCTTATATCAGCAATTCGGCGTAAAGGAATATTACGTTTTCGATCCCGAATACGATTATCTGCCCGAACCGCTCGTCGCTTATCGCCTTATGAACGGCGAACTGCGCCACGTTTCGGTGAAAAACGACCGTATTTTCAGCGATGAATTGGGTTTGGAAGTCGTCAATACCGGCGACGGTTTGAGATTCTTTAATCCGGCAACGCAGGAATCACTCGGAACTCTGAGCGAAGAACGCCACGCCCGGCTCGAAGAACGCAATGCACGTATGGCAGCCGAAGCCGAACTCGCGCGTGTTCGTGAAGAATTGAAACGTTTGAAGGGAAAAGGCTAAATCTCAAAAAGTATTTAGTTCCAAAACAAAGTAATCGGTATTTACAATCCGCGTCAGTTTGCCGCCGGTGTATGGTGCTTTCACGAAATCATTGGCGGCATAACTGTTTCCTTTGATCGTTTCATCGCCGGAAGCCTGACTTTGCGCGATAAGTTCCGCCGGAAACCAGCTTTCGGCTTCAAACTGCGTTGCAACGGCAGGTTTGTAAGTTTCCGCCCGTTTGACGATTTCGTCGGCTTGCTGCGTCGTAAATTTTAAAACGGCGATCAGTTTGCGGTCGGTCGGTCCCGGAACGCGTTCGTTTTGCGTCCCCGAATTCACTTCGCGCCAGACGGATGAATCATCAAACTCGAACGGTGAATTAATCAAACCGGAAAGTTCGGCAACATCATCTTTGGCAATATTGGCGTTGTTGTTGCTGATTCCGGTCTGATTCGAGTTGTTTGCCGCTTGATTCGTATTGACATCAATGCTTTCGCTGCACGCGCCGAAAAGCAAAACGCCTGATAGCAAAACGATTTTTGATGTGTCGGGGAAAAATTTCATTGGCTAATTGTATGCAGATTGATCAAAGATTGCAATTTGCGCTTTTTCGCGCCTGTTCATTTCAGGTTTTACGTTGTAAATTACAAAAATGTTCTTACTGCGCCGCATCCGTGCCTTTATCATTCGCGACTTTCAGCTCGCACTTTCCTACCGCGTCGAATTTTTTATCAAGATTATCTGGATTCTGGGCATTGTCACGACCTTCTTTTTTATTTCGAGAATTTTCGGCAGTTTTCCGCTCGCCAAATACGAGCAATGGCAAAATCCGCTTGCCGCATGGCTGACCGGAATGGCGATGCTCAATTATTTTCTGGTCGGATTTTCTTCGCTTGCCAACGCCATTCGTCAGGAACAAATGCAGGGAACGCTCGAAAGCGTACTTTTAACACCGATCAATGTGCCGACAGTCGTCGTTTCGAGTTCCGCCTGGTCATACCTCGAAGCGACGTTTAATTCGTTTCTGTATCTGTTTTTCGGCTGGCTTTTCTTTAATGTAAACTACAAAGGTTCATTTCTGCTCGCCTTCGTTTTTCTGGTTTTAACGACTCTCGTGCTGGCGTGTCTCGGCATTTTATCGGCGAGTTTTACGATGGTCTTCAAACGCGGCGATCCTTTTGCGATCTTGCTCGGCGCAGGAACCGCGCTCTTTTCGGGCGTATTTTTCCCGAAGGAAATGCTGCAGGAATCCTTAGGCAAAACGGGCGGGCAAGCTCTTTCCTATATCAACCCTTCGACGCACGGACTCGACGGCATTCGCGGCGTTTTGATTCAGGGCAAAGGCTTGAGCGAAGTCGAAACGCCGCTCATCACACTTCTTATCTTTCTCGCCGTACTGCTTCCCTTCTCGCTCTGGGTTTTCGGACGCGCCATCAAGCGCGCCAAACGCGAAGGCAGTTTGATTCAATATTGATTTTGATTGACATTTGCTCTAACATTCGGTTAATGTCGAGCAAAATAATCAATATCGATCCTGAAATAATGAGCGGAACGCCTGTCTTTTACGGCACGAGAGTTCCGATTCAATCACTTTTCGATTGGCTCGAAACCGAAACGCTTGATGAATTTCTGGAAAATTTCCCGAGCGTTTCAAGAGAGCAGGCTTTGGAAGTTTTGCGCTTTGCCGAAGGATTAGTCACATCGCCCGACATTTTAAATGAAAAAAACCTACAATATCAATAAAACACCTCTAAATTCCTAATCAAATTCTTCATTTTGAACACGCTGAATAATAAAATCGTGTTAAATCAGCCATCGTAGATGGCGAAAGCATGTAGCCCGTCAGCGTCAGCTACGGGAATATAATGTGAAAATTGATTCAAGCTCTCGTAGAGAGCGGCAGACATCTCCAGTCAAAATGAATAATTCTGCCGCCCGCAAAACGGGCTTTGCGATTCGTTTTTCGTGTTCCACGCGCTCACGCACGTGGCTACACGCTGCCGCTCGCATCCGCGAGCTAAAACGTTTTTTTTTACGGTGTTTATTTTGAACAGAACATAAGTTGGAGGCAATTTATGAAACCTTTTGGTTTAAAGTTGACACGCTCTTGCCGTATCTCGAAAACCTCAAAACGCTTTTGCAGAAATCAACCGAAGCTCAAATTATAATAGTCGAAGCAGATTAAAATCCTCGCTTTCAAAAGTTATAAATAATCGTGATACAATTATCAAAAAATAATACTTATAAAAGGAATAATTATGCCCGAAATTAAAGAACAATTAACCGAAAAACAAGCCGAAACAAGGCGTTGGGAAAAAGAAACATTAAATCCCGTGATCGAAAAACGTGCGGAAAGAAAAGAATCTTTTGAAGGAATCTCCTTAGAACCCGTCGAACGGCTCTACACGGAAGCCGACACGGAAAATATCGAGCAGAGCGAGATCGGTTTTCCGGGAGAATTTCCCTATACGCGCGGAATTCATCCGACGGGTTATCGCGGAAAACTCTGGACGATGCGCCAGTTTGCCGGATTTTCTTCGCCGGAAGAAACCAATAAACGCTTTAAATATCTGATGTCGCAAGGGCAAACCGGTTTGAGCGTGGCGTATGATCTGCCCGCTTTGATGGGCTTGGATGCGGATTCGCCGCTTTCCGAAGGCGAGGTCGGCAAATGCGGCGTGGCGGTTTCTTCATTCGCCGATTTTGAGGCTCTTTTTGACGGAATCAATCTCGAAGATGTCACCGTTTCTCAAACCATAAATGCGCCCGCGTGGATTTTTCTGGCGTTTTATCTGGCTTTAGCCGAAAAACAGGGTGCGGATTTCAACAAAATTTCCGGCACTCTGCAAAACGATATTCTGAAGGAATACATCGCGCAGAAGGAATGGATCTATCCGATCAAACCGGCGATGAAGCTCGTTATTGACACATTCGAATTCTGCACGAAATACGTGCCGAAATACAATCCGATCTCCGTTTCGGGCTATCACATCCGCGAAGCCGGTTCGACCGCGCTTCAGGAATTAGCTTTCACCTTGCGCGACGGCGTGGAATACGTGCAATACGGCGTTGAGCGCGGAATGAACGTTGATGAATTCGTGCCGCGCATTTCGTTTTTCTTTAACGCGCATAACGATTTTTTTGAAGAAATCGCCAAATATCGTGCGGCAAGAATTGTCTGGGCAAAAACGATGCGCGACCGATTCGGTGCGAAAAATCCCCGAACGATGCAGATGCGTTTTCACACGCAAACCGCCGGAGTTTCGCTGACGGTGCAGCAGCCCTTGAATAATATCGCGCGCGTGGCGATTCAGGCACTCGCCGGAGTTTTGGGCGGAACGCAGTCGCTTCACACCGACGCTTACGACGAAGCGCTCGCCCTGCCGACCGATCAAGCCGCTTTGATCGCGCTTCGCACGCAGCAGATCATCGCCGAAGAAACCGGCGCGGCAAATACGGTTGACCCCTTGGGCGGTTCGTATTACGTCGAGGCTCTGACGAAAAAAATGGAAACGGGATGTTTCGATTATTTCGACAAAATAGACGGTTTCGGCGGAATGGTCGAAGCCATCGAAGCCGGTTTTCCGCAGAGAGAAATCCAGGAATCAGCATATCAATACCAAAAAGCGGTCGAACGACGCGAGCAAACCATCGTCGGTGTCAATAAATACGCGATGGAACTCGAACTGCACAAAACCGACATTCTGCAAATTGACGAAAACGTCCGCGAGCATCAACTCGAAAGACTGCATTTAACCAAACAAAGGCGCGACGAAGGCGCAGTCGCCAACGTCCTGGAAAAACTCAAAAAAGGCGCGAAAGAAAATATCAATCTAATGCCTGCCACAATCGAAGCCGTCAAAGCTTATGCAACGGTCGAAGAAATCTGCACGGCTTTGAGAGATGTTTACGGCATTTACGAAGAACCGGCTTTTTAATATAGATGAAAGGATTTTTTTACTCAAATAAGATATTGATCGGTGAAATTGATTACGCAAACGAATTTCAAAACAACAAAACTCACATCGGAATGGGAGGAATTTGCGGAGATTTTTTTCCGAATGAAAACTACAATTTGATCAGAAAAGAAGTTCAGGATTGGAATGATTTAACTCTCAACGATCATTTCAAACGGGATTGGTCGAAATGGTATTCGCTGAATTTTAATGTTCAACTTGAAAACGGTTACTGGTTATTTCCCGAAGGCGGTTATGAGATTCAGGATTACAGAGAATTTCCCGAAGAACCGTTACAAGTCAGAACAGCCGGAATTCATTCGCATATTTTTGCAGATTATTTTGTCCAAAAGAAACCGTTTTTAAATGAATCCTGGCGAAAAATTATGATTGAGGAAAAGTTTGATTTCGAGGAAAAATACCAAAAAGAAACGAGTTTAGTTAAAAAATTATCGTTTTATTTAGATTATCTGCGAGAGCCGACATTTTCGGCTTTAGCTTTCAATATAAAAAACGAAAAAGTCCTTTTTTCAACTTCGGGAACTAATAAAAGCTACTTTTGGATAATTGACTTCAATAAAAAGGACGAAAAAGAAAACCCGACTTTTGAGTTTTATGATATTTTTGATGACTTTCTCAACAAGGCATAAATATCTGCACGGATTTGCGCGAAGTTTATGGAATTTATGAAGAACCGGCTTTTTAGAATTGACGGAAATGATAGACTTTAGACTGGTCAGCGAGATTACGAATACGGAAATAATTGCGAGAGGAAAAAGTATTCGTGATCTGGCACGTTTGAATCAAACTTACGGCAAAGGTCGCTGGCGAAAATTAAAAGGTATCGCAACTGTCGAACTTCCGAGCGGCAGAATTCGTGTGGCAGAAGTTCATTGGTATGAAGCGCACAGCATCGGCAAAAAGGAGTTGAAAATCAAATTGCCGTTTTTAGATTAGTTATGAAAGAACATAAATTTGTAGTCTGTATAGACAATAAAGGTTACGAAGCATCGCTCGAGTTCGGCAAAATTTATCAAGTCGTCGTTGACAAAGAAGCCGAAGCCGAAGGTTTGATTCGCATTATTGACGAAAGCGGCGAAGATTACGGCTATTCGCTCGAGAGATTTCATTCGGTCGTCCTGCCTCAGACTTTGGAACGGGTTTTACGCGCAGTTTAAGCGTCGAAGAAATCTGCACGGCTCTGCGCGATGTTTACGGCATTTATGAAGAACCGGCTTTTTAAATATATTTACCAACTTTTATGAATGATTTTTCTCACATTGATGATGAGTTTGTTGACAAATGTATTAAGTCCGGTGAACTGCAATTGACAAAGGATGAAAGGTCGTCGCATTTTTTGCCCGTCACCTGGTTGGTAATTGTCGCAATTATTTGGGCTGCTTTTGGAATTTATAAGATCATCGAAAAAGCTCTCTCCGGTGAATTAGTTTTGTCTGATTTTGAAATTATTCTCTACTCTTTGTTTTTCTTTTTAGCAAGTTATTTCATTTATCGAATGCAAAAGAATGTTTTGCAATTTTTTATCATTAGATCGGACTTATTACTCAGCAAAAAATACAAAATGGTAAATTCTATCGGGAAAAAATTAAATTGGGAAAAAGTATTTGAAAATGACAATATAATAATTGGTAAAACTTCAAATTTTTTATTATGGGGCGAACAAATAACAGTAATTTTTCATGAAAATACTGTAATGGTAAATAGCATTTGCGACCCTCATAAGAAGATTTCGATCTATGGACCGAATCACAAAAATGTAAACGCTTTTTTCTATAAATTTGAAGCCGTTAAACAGAAGCGAACTAAAGAAATAAGCGAATGAAACTATTCGGCTTTAAGAATTTTTCAAGGAGTTTATGAAGAACCTGCTTTTAAGAATATTGATTTATATGACGAGAAATGAATTGTTAGAACTCGGACAAAAAATTGTTTCTGCCAAAGGAACTGAAGAAGAACTTGATAAATTGTATGAACTTTTTTGTGATAATGTTCTTCATCCGGATGGAGCCGGTCTTTTCTTTTATCCCGAAAATTATAATGCGAGAAAAGATGATCTCTCAAAATATAACCCAACCGTTGAAGAGGTAGTTGATAAATGCTTAAGGTATAAACCTATTTTGCTGTGAAATATAAATTTACTTATCCAAATATATTTACGGCATTTATGAAGAGCCGGCTTTTGATTTGAGATACAATGAAATTTACCGCCTCCGACATATTTGAAAATGAAATTGTTCTTACGGAAATCAAAATCGCTTGGGAAGATTCCGTTCCGTCAATTTCGGACGGACATGAAGAAGGCGGTTTTATCGTGATTGATGAATTTGAAAATTTGAACGTCGTTCGTTGGGAAAAAGGAAAACAAAATGAAATTGTTTTGCCGCCGCATCGAAATTGTTTTATTGACGGGAAGGAAATCGTCGCGTCGTTTCACACTCATCCGAACATCGGCAGAGATTTTCAGCAAGAACCGAGTTTGACCGATATTCGCGCCGTCGCGGACGATCCCGATTTGAAAGGCGAAAATTACGCGGGCGAATTTGTCGTTTCAAAGGATATAATCTATTTAATAAACCCTTCGGGCGAAGTCATCGAAATCGGAAAAACAGAAAGTTTCTTTTGAGGATTAAAAATTATGGCAGCAGTTTTAACAAACGAAGTTTTACAGGACGAAATAGCCGTTTCGGTCGCGCAGGTTTTAGCTGCGGCAAACAAAAAAGCGTCGGAACTCGGCTATAACGCGAAAGAATCTTTGATTACCGTTTCACAGCATTTATCAAACGGAATCTGGCTCTGGCGCGTTCATTACGGCGCAAAAGATTATGTCGGACGGCGTGGCGGAGATTTAATGATTGACGTTGACGCAAATGACGCAAGTGTTCGCCAAGTTTTAAGAGGACAATA
>CAYUGW010000093.1:0-10358 GCA_964444245.1 uncultured Blastocatellaceae bacterium
GGACGATTAACCGTTGCGGCGATATCGGCAATATCATCAATATAGTTTTGCAATGTCGAATAAGCCAGACGACCGCGAACGGTCGGAAAGAAGAAACTCTTGACCTGCAGCCAACGCCAATCAACTCCGAATTTCATCGAGTGATTGCCTTTAATAAAGCTCAAACTGTCTTGAATTTGATAGGTATTGTTGATGCGAAACTGCGGTAAGTTGACAGCCAAGCCGATTGCCGTCCGGTTAGCGGCGGCATTGAAACCCAATAATCCGAGATTACTGATTTCAATCGAGGGAATGGATTCCGAAGTCGGGTCAACCGAATTCGTGTTTGAATCGTAACGTGCATATGAAAGCCGCAATTCATTTGTCAAGTTACTTTTGACAACACTATTCCAGACAAATGTTGTAGCCTGAGAAAGAAGAGTGTTGGCAGTAGTAAGTCCGGGCGGTGTCACTTGTCCGGTGCCGGCTCTTGTCTGTTTGGCAAAGCGATGCCGTCCGTAAATCAGGTTTTTGTCATTAATCCGATGATCAATGCGTACCGAGCCTTGATGATCGTCAAACTTAAATGAAGACGATCCGGTTACGTTACCGAGCGGAACGACAAAATTTTGACCGTTGGCAGTAAAACTGACCGTTGATCCATTCGCCGCACCTGCCGGAACAAATTGCAAAAGAGCCTGAATTTGCGGAAGATTTCCGACAGCCGTTTGCAGAATCTGTCTTCCCTCAGCAGTCGGCGCACCGCTCAAGGTAAAGCCCGAACCCGAAGCGCGGTCAGACCATCTCTGATAATCGCCGAAAAAGAAGGTGCGGTCTCTGCCGTTGTAGAAAACCGGTCCGCCTTCGCCAAAAGCCGGAAAACGCACAGGTCCGCCGACTGTAAAACCAATCTGGTTTTCAAGTCTGAGCGGTGCATCTATTCTTGCCGGATCCGTTGCAGTCGGGTTACAGAATCCCGCACCTTTATCAGTATTGCTGCAGGAGTTTAATTTTTTGTTGTTATGAAACCAAAAAACCGAACCGTGAAGATTATTAGTTCCCGATCTTCCGATAAAATTAACTACCGAACCGGAATTTCGACCATATTCGGGTAAAAATTGATTGGTAATAATACGAACTTCTTGAAGCGCATCCGGATTATTCAGAGCAAGTTGCCCGCCGGCAACGCTCGGATCGTTTATATCCTGCCCGTCAATCATAAAATTGTTTGATCGAACTCTTCCGCCGTTGGCAGAAAAACTGATGCCGTTGGCAAACAGCGATTGACCGCTTCCCAATTGACTTACGCCCGGAACGGACAATAGAACATTAAAAACACTACGGTTTGTCGCAATCGGAAGTTCCGCCAAGCGTTTCTCATCAAAACGGGTACTTATTTCAGATGTGGATGTGTTTAATACCGAGGCATCTTCTGAAACGGTAACGACTTCCTCAATGCCGCCGATTTTAAGTGATGCGTCAACGACGGCATTTTGATTCACGACAAGTATAATACCCGTTTGGACATATTTGTTAAAATTCGGAGCTTCGACCGTAACTTCATACGAACCAATAGGTAAATTTACAACCTGATAACGACCTTCGCTGTTCGTTTGCACGGTGCGTGTAAAGCCCGTCGAAGTATTTCGAATCGTTACGGTCGCGTTGGGAACAACTGCCTGCTGTTCGTCAACTACTGTTCCTGACAATGAAGCAGTGGTTGATTGGGCAAACAAATTGTTGATACCGATGACTAACATTAACCCTAGAAGAAATGCACAAAATTGTTTGTGTTTCATAACGCATATTACTCCTTATTTAGTTAGATTTAGTTTAAAGCCAATTCAGTATATAAAGTACGAACTTACTAAATATTGCTGTGTGAGGCAAAGTATATGCCGTTAACATTAATTTAACTAAGTTTAAATGTAACAAGAATTTAACAAAATGATGAGGAGCCAGAAAAACAAAAAAATGGAGAAAAAAACAAAAAAATGGAGAAAATACAAAAAAATGGAATTCAGTCAAATACCCTAAATACGATTTTTATTGATTATCGGGAGATCAATTAAATTTGTGAGCCGCATCAATATCGGCGAAAAGTTCTTAGCGGTTTTGGAAGCTTTCGTAGATTTTGT
Organism: uncultured Blastocatellaceae bacterium; assembly: GCA_964444245.1. Classification (GTDB taxonomy): domain Bacteria; phylum Acidobacteriota; class Blastocatellia; order Pyrinomonadales; family Pyrinomonadaceae; genus JAHCHG01. The sequence continues at coordinate 2,118 of CAYUGW010000093.1, forward strand.
CGTAAGTCGTCAGCAGAAAATCGGTTGATTTTTCCCGCGTATTATTTCGGGCGGTTTCCAGCGCATTTTTGATCTTTTCTTCTTTTATACTTTCAACGGTCATAAATTAAGCATTTGAGAATTACTCAATTTGTTGATCCCGCTCTTGCTGACGCGCAGGCTTCTGTTTTTATTACTCAATTTGTGACCGTGTTGAGTATAATTCAGGGTTTTCGACGATTTCGCGGATCGCTTCGGCAAAATCTTCGGCGTTCGGCTGTCACAGCCACATATTTTCCCGGCTCGCGTAAGACAAAAGTCCGCCCGCGTTCGGCGCTACGGTCGGCGTGCCGGAAGCCATCGCTTCGAGCGGCGCGATATTCACCTGCCTGTTTTTCCGAAACTTTTTTTCGATAAAGACGTGAAAAACACTTAAAGTCAGTGATCTGAAAACAAACAAAAGAGATTTCAATTATGAGTAAAACGATTAAAATATCAAAACAGTTTTTTACGGCGGTTTGTGTGATTTTTATTCTGTGCGGTGTTGCGGCATCACAAAATGAAGCGGTCGCCGATCAGGAAAAAGCGAATTTTTACGAACTGACCAAAACGGTTCCGAATGCCTTAGCGGCAGGTGAAACGGAAAAAGCTAAAACCTACGCGGAAACGCTTTTAAAGCAAGCCGAAAACTTCCGTGATGATTGGAATTACGGCAACGCCGTTCACGTCGCCAATCTTGTTTTGGGACATCTGGCATTAGATGCGGGTGATTTGGACGAAGCCAAACGCTTTTTGCTGGAAGCCGGAAAATCTCCGGGTTCGCCGCAGCTTAATTCTTTCGGACCGAATATGCTGCTAGCTAAAGAGCTTCTGGAAAAAGAAGAATATGAAACCGTGCTTAAATATTTTGAGCTTTGCGCCGTATTTTGGAAGAGTCAAAACAATCGGTTAGATGAGTGGAAAGCATTAGTCATAAAAAAAGAAATGCCCGGCTTTGGAACAAATCTCGTTTACCAGATGGGTGATTTAAATCGCGCACGGAAAAATTAAACACAAAACTAAAGCTTTTAATCATAATAAGCGTTTGTCTTTGAGGCGAAAATCTTTAATTTTTATCAAAGCAATTCTTTGGTGAAATTAAAAGTTTTTGCCTGTTCTTGATTCGTAAATAATTCTTTGCGGTTTTGGAAATCCTCGTAGATTTTGTCATAAGTCGTCAGCAGAAAATCGGTTGATTTCTCCCGCGTGTTATTTCGGGCGGTTTCCAGCGCGTTTTTGATCTTTTCTTCTTTTAATGCCGGCTTTTCGACGATTTCGCGGATCGCTCCGGCAAAATCTTCACCGTTAGGTTCACACAGCCACATATTTTCTCTGCTCGCATAAGATAAAAGTCCGCCGGCGTTCGGGGCGACGGTCGGCGTGCCGGAAGCCATCGCTTCGAGCGGCGCGATGCCGAACGGTTCGCGCGGATTCGGATGCACGAAAACGTCGGCGTTGGCGTAATAATTCGCCAGCGTTTCCTTGTCTAAATGCCCGAATTGAACGATTTTATTCGGAATAAATTTGTCGGTTTGCTCTTTCAGCCATTCTGCCTGCGGTCCTGCTCCGGCGACTAACAGGCGATAATCTTTTTCATCTTTTGCCAGCAATTTCATAAATTCCGGCAAAAGTTCGATATTTTTTTCCGGCGAAATTCTGCCCGCGTAGAGCAAAATTACCGAGTCTTGCGGAATTCCGCTTTTTTCGATCATTTCATTGCGCACTTTTTCGGATTTTCTTTCCGGCGAAAACTGCAAAATATCAACGCCGCGCGGACAGACGAAAACTCTTTCTTTGAAGGGAACACGCGGAGCTTTGAAAAAACGCCAGCATTTATTGAAAAACCAATCCGAACGGCGCAGATTCTTTGCCCGTTCAAACGATTCGTAAAATTCCTCAGCCGTGTAAGGCGAATTGGCTATGTGATAATCGAACGACGGCAGATTGTAATTTCCCATCACACGCTGCGCAAACCATTTGCCGATTCTGCCTTTGCTCAAAAACGAGCCGATATTATCGTCCATTCGCTCGCACGAAAAATGCACGAGAATCGGGCGATTGAGTTGTTTGAATTTGCCGATGCGAATCATCGCGCCCATCATCGAAAGCGTGTATTTATCGGTAACTTCAATCAAATCCGGCATTTCGTCCATTAAAATTTTCCGAATCAGCGAATCGCCCGGCATATATTGCCAGGGCATTATTATCCGGTAGCGTTTATCGAAAACAGGCGATTGTTTGGCGGGAACGTAGTAGATTTTGGCGTAGTCATTAACTTCTTCGACCGCCTCGGTTTCGCCCGGAACGATGAGGCGCATTTGTCTTTTATGCCGTCCGGCGGCAGCCATCAGAGCGTTGTAAGACGTGCTGATTCCGCCCGAATTTTTGTGGTAATAATTGGTTAAATGTACTGTTTTGATAGATTTACTCTGCACTGATTTCAGAAAATATTTCGGATGAAAATTTAACTTTTCACGCGTTTGTTGTAGAAATGAAAGAAGATCGCCACCATAATCGTCCAGACGAGCATAATCGCCCAAGCTCCGAGCGCGGTCGTCCACGCCCAAGACCATTTGCCGCGAAAAGTTCCGAGAATAAAACCGACGGTTGCGCCGAAGCCGAGAAAAATGCCGAGCGCATAGATAAATTTGCCGCCGCGCAGAAATTTCAACATTTGAACGGGCAAAAACGCCATAAATTCGATAACGAGCAGTGGGATTTTTTTCATATCTTCCCACAGCGTTTGCGATTCGCGTCCCGCGCCGACCAGCAAAACGCCGTGCCGCATTATGAAAATATTAAACAATGCCGAAAGAACGGAAAACAGTACGGAAACGGCAAAAGCGATCGTTCGGGAATTATTGGTCGAGGGCGGAAAAATCGAACTGAAATATTTTTCCTGTGTGTAATGCGTAAAAAATTCGATGGTATGACTAAAAACCGGAAGAGAAATTGAAACGATTACAGTTGCCAGCCAGACCGGAGTGGCGCGGCGGAAGGATTGAACGAGTGCGCCGGAAATGCCGGACGTAAAAAAACGAAAACTGAATTCGACTAAAACGGCGGAGAGCGTAACCATCCAACTTTCACGGCTCATTTTATAAACCGTGAAATAAAACGAAGCGCGCAGCAATGCGCCGAGCATCGCGGCTTTCCAGTTCCAGCGCGTAATTACCTGTGCCGGATGCTGAACCAGACTGCGGAAAACATCAAGAACGGAAATCTCCGCGTCTTGAATTTCTTCTAAATCTTCGGCATCGGCGACCGATTTATGTATATCTTCTGAAAGATGAATCTTTTCCAAATTGGTCATTCACTTATGAAAAATAGCGTGTTTATGACTTTGTTTGATTTATAAAATTTTAATATAAAAGCCTTTAGTTATTTTTCCTTCCTTAATTTCTTTTTTTTATCCGAAAATTCCTTCGTTTCATTATAAGCCTGATAAACGCCTTCAAAAACCGTGTCCCACGAACGTGAACGCGCAAATTCGAGCGATGCCTGTTTCATTTTCGCTAATTTTTCGGGATTGTCCATCAATTCGAGCGAATATTTGACAAATTCGGCTAAATCCTTGGCGATAAATCCGGTTTCGCCGTGTTTGACAATATATTTCGGTCCGCCTTTATCGGTGACAATCGCCGGAACGCCGGAAGCCATCGCTTCCTGCGGAACATTTCCGAAAGTTTCGGTTTCCGAAGGAAACGCGAAAACGTCCATATTAGCATAAGCTTCGGATAATTGCTCACCTTGCAGAAAACCCGTGAATTCGGCAGTTCGCATATTTTGTTCGAGCCATGCGCGTTCGCTGCCTTCGCCGATGATCAAAAATTTGAAATTTTCCTTTCCGGCTTTCAACAATTCTTTCTCCAAATCAGCCAAAAGCCGCACGTTTTTTTCGGCGCGAAGTCTGCCGACAAAACCGAAACGCAAGATTTTATCATCAACCGTTCGCTTGGCGGGCGAAAACAGTTCGGTGTCAACGCCGCGAATCATCAGTTTTGCCTGTCTGCCCGTTCCTTTTTCGAGCATTTCGATCAATTCCTGATTCGGCGCAAGAATGATTTGCGGCATTTTATAATAAAGTTTCGCGCCGTCCAGAATCTTGCGTTCGAGAAAATCCGTAAATGAATTAAGCTGTTTGGCGGGCAGAAACGCGAACATTTTGCGCAGGCGGCGGGCGGCGTATTCATGCAGATTCGTATGCCACGAACCGAGCATCGCGATCTTCATTTTCCAGGACAGATACGCGCCGATGATGCTGACATCATTTAAACCCGTGATATGAAAAACGTCGGGACGGAATTTTTCGAGTTCGCGGCGGACTAACCGGACGTGGCGTTGAAACAGCGGATCATACTTTAAGTCTTCGTCCATTCTAAAAGAAAGCGGCGAGCGTTTGAGCGAAACGTAGGTGACATTTTCGTCCCCGGTTACTTCGGTTTTTTTTCCCGCATAGACGCATAAAAAAGGGTAGCCTTTTTTGCGGGCAAACCCGGTCAGACGCTTACTTGTCATTGCCACGCCGTTGACTTCCAGATATGAATCGGGGAAAAATGCGACGCGAATTTGTTCTTTCACGATTATAAAATTTAAGGCAACTGATTATGTCGGATTTTTAGAAATAGTGAAAAAGTGAAAAAGTTTATTTTGCACCGATTTACAAGCCTTTTCCGGTAAATTATATTTATTATTCCAAGAAAATATATGCCGGAAATATCAAAAACTTTTTCACCTTTTCACTTTTAAACTTTTTCACCAATAATCAAAGACCTAACCAATTACAATTTAAGAAATAATAGGCAGAAAAGGGAAATGGGACAAGTTTGTTTTCCTTGCCCCACAGCCCTTTTCTCTAAAGTTTGATTTATGATGCAAATTCCGTTTTGGTTTGCGGCTGCTCTGCCGCCAGACTCGAAGCTATTTCCTGTAGATCAGGAATCTCGAAATTCGTTTTTTCAATGTTTTTCGGCACGCGATCTTTTTTATTTCTGGCAAGAGAGAAAGCCGGGCGCATTCTCGAACTGCCGAAAACATTGAGCGTCCAGATCGCCCAACGCAGCCATTTCGGTGTGCCGTCCTTCCAGTGAACGGAAACTTTCTGTACGCCTTTGCCGTCGCCGCCATCAATATGAATGCGGTCAAATCCGCGCTTACGTCCATCGGGAAATTCGGGATAATCCTTCAGGATTTCCGAAAACGACTGCAACTGGCGGGAATGAAGCGGTTGGCGATATTCCGGCATTAAAACTACTTCGCTGTGGCGGTCAACGCGGATTTCTTCGACAAATTCGGAAAATGTTTTGCTGTTGGTTAAATTAATCACCGTATTCGGTTGACAGCCGTGGCGGTCGCCGCCCGTTACAATCGGAAATCCCAAAGCTTCCGCCATTTCGATGACCGCTTTGTTTTCCGACCACGAACGAAAACCGTTGATCTCCAACGCGTGAATCCATTTGCCGTGTTCTTTTAAGAAATTTTTGAGAAGTATTTCGTGTCTTTCCTTGCCGACGAGTTCAATATCCCAGATCGGATGATTGAGAACAATCAGAATTTCAGGAATTCCATTAAGCATCGCAAACAATTCGCGCAGGTTTTCGTTGTTGTGCTTTTCTTCGTTAAATGTGTAATCGAGCAGAATTTTGGTCAATTCGATGGCGCGGTCTTTGGGCAGATTATGCACGCCGACGTGAAAAAATCCGTATTCAAACGGAACTGTCCATTCGAGCGAAATCGGTGCGTGGTTGTTATCGGTTTCTTCATTAACCTTTAAATTCGCATCAATCGAATCGTGATCGGTCAGCGAAACTACGGCATCGAGTCCGGCTTCGTTTATCTGATTTTTTTCAATATTAAAAACTTCCAGCGCGGTCATCGGCGGCGACCAAAATCCGGTCGTAAAATCAATATCTCTGCCTTCGCGTTCGATATATTTTTGGCGCGATCTGTTCCAAAAATAAGAAATGACCGGAAGTTTATCGGCGTAATGCGGAACGAAATCGAGCATTTCCTTTGAATGCTCGGTATGACAATGAAGCGAAACGCCCGTTTTTGCCTTGTTACTCAAATTTTCAGTTTTTTGTAAAATATGCAAATTTGTTTGTTTTAAAATCATTATTTACTCCGTAAAATTGCATCAACCAAGTTAAATAAACTATCAAATCAGCGGTGCAAAGTAAATACGTCAGATGACAGATTACCTTAAATAGTTGTTGACGCAAAAACGGCACTAATATTCCGGTTTGCACTAGTTCCGCTTTTAATCGAAATGAAAGGCGTATTTATTCAAATAAATGAAATCCAAACTACCGGAAAAAATTCCGTTTTTTTTTGTCACAAACCGAATTCGAGCGGTGTTCTCTTGTTAGTTACGCAGAGAGAGTTAAACACAAAAACCATAAATAAAATTACAGGAGAAATCTTTAAATGTATAGATTATTTTCGCTATTATTAATTTGTATCATAACCATTTCCGCAGGAACAGCAAACAGCTTCGGAAAAATATATACATCCGTTTCGGCTTTTGCAACAACAAACAATGCAGATGAAACCGAACGGTTTGAACAAACCTATTCGTTTAATTCAAACGGCAGAATCGAGGTCGGAAACGTCAACGGTTCGATCACGGTCGAGGCTTGGGACAATCCGCAGATCAAATTGGAATATACCAAAACCGCCGATGACCGTGAGCGTTTAAATGATGTCGAAGTAAAGATCGAAGCCGGAAAAGACAGTTTTCGGGTAAAAACCGATTACGTCAAACAAAAAGACGGAGTCAATTGGAACAGAGGTAAACTTTATGTCGAATTTCGTCTTCTTGTTCCGCGAACCGCCGGTTTGGATAAAATTTCATCGGTCAACGGCAGCATCAATATTTCCGATATGTCGGGCAATGTGAAGGCAACGGCGGTCAACGGCAATATTCTAGCCAAAAATCTGAGCGGCGCACTCAATATTTCGACCATCAACGGAACGCTTAACGCCGAACTAACTCAGTTGAAAACGGGAAGCGATGTAAATTTAAGCACGGTCAACGGAACGGTTAATTTATATCTTCCTTCATACGTGGACGCGGTTTTCAGAGGAAGCACGGTCAACGGCAGCATCAATACCGATCTGGGTTTGACGGTAACGAAAAGAAAATACGGCGCGGGAAGCAGTTTGAGCGGCACGCTCGGCAGCGGAAGTTCGCAGGTTAAATTGACTAGCGTCAACGGCACGATTGCCGTTAAACAGGGAAGCGCGACGAATTTATAGATTTATCGTTAAAAACCTCATTTATAAAAGTTTGAAGAGGAGCATTAAGTTATGTCTTGGTTAATTTCATTATTTTTGGCAGGGGCGATATTTTCAAACGGCACTGTGCCGATTAGTCAAATTCACGACGATCAAAATTTGCAAACTTTCAATCAACGCGACGAAACCGAGCGTATTGATCAAACGTATCCGTTCAGCCCGACGGGAAGAATCGAGATTTCAAATGTCAACGGCTCGATCAACATCGAAACGTGGGATAATCCGCAGATCAAGTTCGAAGCGGTAAAAACCGCCGACAGCCGCGAACGTCTGGCTGATTTGGAAATCAAAATCGATGCCGGACAAGACAGTTTTCGGGTTGAAACCGTTTACGGAAGACGGAGCAGCACAGATCGAGTCAGATGGGACAGAGGCGGTAAATTAATGGTAAATTTCCGTTTAACTGTTCCGCGCACGGCGGTTTTAGATGAAATCGAAACGGTTAACGGTTCGGTTTCAATCACGAATTCGACAAATTTTACGAGAGCTTCAGCCGTCAACGGTTCGGTTAAAGGCGTAAATTTGCGCGGAAACGCCGACCTTTCGACCGTCAACGGAACGGTCGAAGCCGATTTTGATCAGTTACAAGCCGGAAGTATGATTTCCCTGAGTACCGTCAACGGCAGAGCCAATCTGATAATTCCTTCCGATGCCAATGCAACGGTTCGCGCCGAATCTTTGAACGGCGAAATTACCAATGATTTCGGCTTGCCGGTTCGCAAAGGAAAATACGTCGGGCGCGATCTATACGGCAAGATCGGAAGCGGCGAAGCGAAAATCAAACTCGAAAGCGTCAACGGCGGTTTGTCCGTAAAGCGTAAGGGCGACGGGAAAAATCAAAATCCGGCAACCGATCTTCTGCCGAAAAAATCGGATGATGACAATGAGAATTTTAATTTCGATTTCGATCGGGATTTCGAAGCGGCA
>CAYUGW010000094.1:0-10351 GCA_964444245.1 uncultured Blastocatellaceae bacterium
CGGCGATTAAAGGCAAAAACCGGGCATTGATGATTGCCAAAAACCCGAAGGTCGAACAAAAAAAACGCGACGAAAAAGCCGAAATTGCCGAATGGTTCACGCTCTGGCTGCAATCGCCCGAAGTGTTTGAAAGTTGGGTGCAAGTCCGGCAAAAATCAAGGGATTTTAAGGAAAAGTTTGAAACGAAAGAATTGTAAATTATGCGCCGATTTTATGCTTCGCCGGAAAATTTTAACGATCACCGAATTATTTTGGATTTTGAACAATCCAGACATTTAACCAGCGTTTTGCGTCTTCAAAACGGCGATGAAATAAAAGTTTTTGACGGTTTGGGAAATGAGTTTCTTTGCATTGTTCAGGAAACCGGAAACCGGAAACAAAGTGCGGTTTTAAGAATTTTACGCAAAATTTCGCCTTCCGCGCCGGAATCGGATTTGGATTTGACTCTGGCGGTTGCCGTTCTAAAAGGCGAAAAATTCGATCTGGTCATTCAAAAAGCGGTCGAACTCGGCGTTACGCGCTTTGTTCCGATTGTTACGAAACGCTGCGACGTAAAAATAAAGGATTCGGCTAAAAAACTCGAGCGTTGGGAAAAAATCATTATCGAATCATCAAAACAATGCGGACGCGCAAGATTGATGCAAATATCCGAAGTGCTTGAATTTCAAGAATTTATCGAAACTGCAACGGGCGCGAAGATTTTATTCGCCGAGCGAACGGGACAAAGTTTTTCCACGATAAAACCGGACATAAAAATAACCGCCGTCATCGGTTCGGAAGGCGGTTGGGAAGATTCGGAAATTGATCTGGCAATAAAAAACGCCTTTCAAATCATCACTTTAAGCGGCAGAATACTGCGGGCGGAAACCGCCGCCATTTCCATTGCGGGTCTCGTTCAGCATAATTTCGGCGATCTGCGTTAAATATCGTCGTTGGTATCGTCGGGCATACTTCTCGAACGAATATAAGAATCTCCGCGTTTTCTAAGTTCGGATTTTTCACCTAAGGCTTTTATTACCGAATCGAGCAAATCCTTGTTTTCTATTTTGAAACTCGTCACACCGTTAATATCAACATCTCTGTCGGTATATTGAATAATCATATAGCGGCGTTTTTCCTTGATAAACATTCCCGCAAGTCCCGCACCGGGAACGGGAATTGCGCCGACGACATGCCCTGTTGTTGAACGCACCGATTGCGATTGCGGCGAAATCGAATAGATCGAATCGTAAGCGATGGCAAAAACTTCTTTATTATTCTTACCGTAAAAAACAATCCGCTCGTTTATATCATCGAATTTGAGAGTTCCCTTTTCCTTCTTGCTGTAACCGAGCATTCCGCCTTCGTATTTTGCCTCAAAAGATGCGGGCGCGGGCGGAATCGGTTTGTCGTCAGCATTTTTGTCAACGGGGCGCGGCTGCGCCGAAATCGCCATCGTAAATAACGATAAACTTAGCGTAACTACAAATAATAATTTTTTCATAACTTTTACCTTTGAATTTGAGATTTGAAAGTCCAGTGTTATAGACGCATTCCGCCGAAGGCGCGTTGCCAGACGAGCGTCTGTTTTAAAACGCCGAGCCGGTTTTTATCTTCATCGCGGCATTCGAGCGTTAATTGATCTATGATCGCTTCAAGCAGCGGAACGGCGAAAAGCCCTGCGTGTGCAACCACTTGCGAATAATAATGAATTTGCAGACAATCGTTTTCGTCGGTGTGAAATTTATTGACCTCATTCGTTTCAATCTTAAAAACTTCCTGTCCGGGCGGCACGACTTTGCGCGGCACGCCGTGCGTGATTTTGCCCGTTTTATCTAACGCGCCGAGCAGCAGAATCCCGATCAAAAAACCTTGTTCATTAATATAATCGGGGCTGAAATTTCCGAGTTCGGGCTTCGGCGAAAGCCGCGGACCGTAGCTCGCATATTCGGGATTAACCAGCATCGAATTATAAATTACGCCGATGATTTCTTCCGACTCCGAAGGAAGGGAAACAAACTGGGCAAAGCCGTAATCTTCGTCGGACGGCGGATTTTCCGCGTCCAAAGAATCAATCACGCGCCCGACATAATCTATATGTGAGTTTGATTTGACGATTTTTGCGATTTTCATTTTTTAATATCGAGCAGGAAGTTAAACATCGCTAAATAGTTCTTCCGAGTTCGGGAATAATATAGAGAAGCCACCAGAGAAATATTTGCATTAAAAGAACTGCGAAACTCAAACCCATGCTGATTAGCGCGAGCTTTCTGCCGCCGAGATGCGGATTATTATATGAAACGGCAACGCCGAAACTGCCGAGAATCAGCGTCAGCGGAATAAATAAAATTCCGAGATAAGGAACCATCGAATAAACACAGCACGCCCAGGCGGTTTGTGAAACTTCATTTTCGTTTCGCGCAAATAAATCGGTAATTTCCGCGCGCGGAGCATTTTCGGCAAGAAAGGTTTTCCCCTGCAAACGATAAGAAGCCCGAAGAGTGTCGAGCGGTTGATAATCTTCCTTCAAAAGTTTTCCGCAAGTAAAACAAAATTTCGCATTCCCGCGCCGCGATGCCGCACCGCAAGCCGAACACATTCGATTTTGGATGGCGGATTGCGGATTGCGGATTTTCATAATGCTACCTTTCACTTTTTATCTCTTGCTTTTTAACTTTTGCCTTTTGCCTTTTTACTTATCGTCTTCTCCCCTTGCTCGTGCTTTTACGCGAAACACTGAAGTTTAGTTTTTCACGATTGGCAAACTCTTGTAAAGCCCCGAGAAAAATTTCCCGGTCGCGGGCGGTAATTACGGCGGTTGCATCCGCCGTCTCGAGTGCGTAGGGATAACCCAGACCGATGACGCATTCGGCGCGAATTATGTCTAAAATTTCGTCCAAAAACCCTTCCTCGAAAATCCACGCCGGAATATCGATCCGCGCCGGCTGGCTCTCGCTCGTCGTCTGCAAATAAGTAAAACCGACGAGCGATCTTTCGGTTTTCGGATCAATAAACGCGCTTAAACCCTTGCGTTTTGAATAACAAAAAATGCTGCGGTCGCCCCAATTTTTCAAAACCTGCCGAAAGTTGGAGTCTCTCGCGTGCAGAATAGTTGCATCATATAGAGTCTGGCTCTCGGATGTCGATTTTTGATCGAAAGCGTCGAGCAAGTTTAATAAATCACGCGAAAAGCTGCGGTCAATATAGCCGACAACCGGAACTTTTGTTTCCCGCGAAAGATTGACGAGTTTGAGCATTTTTTCAATAAAACTTTCTTGAAGTTTTGTTTGCGGCAGAGAAAATGAAACGAGCAGAGTGCCGTCAAAAAAAGCGAGCGGCATTCTTTCGCCGCGCTCACGCCAGCCTTTTTTCTTTATCAGAAATTCCGAAACCCGATCAACTTCGGCGTGAAAACGCATTTCGCCGACGCGCGTTTCGGGATTCATCGGTTCGTCTTGATTTTCCAGTAATTCCCTCGGCGATAAAATTCTGAATTTTGCGTTTTTTTCATAAGCCTGCGTTTCGGAATGCGGATTTTCAAACCAGCCGACCTGAATTGCCGCGACCGGCAGACTTATGTCGCGTCCGGGCAGAATCTGGCTCGCGTCCGCCGCAAAAGTCGTACGGTTTTTCAGAATTTCCCAAGCCCAACGCCGCGCCTGTTCGTGATTTTCCCAAACTTCGGAAAAAATGCGCGAAAAAGAATTTTGAATGTCTAATTCATCCGAAGGAATCGCGCCCGGATTTTCGGTTTTCGAGATTTTTTGTAAAATTTCTTTGTTCGAGAGTTCGGTGATCTGGCGCAAAATATGCAGATACGCGGTCAAATCGCTCGTTTGCGTTTCGGCAAAACGCGCGAAATCTTCGCGTTGATTGTGGAGTTCGTTTGATAATAATTCACGATAGAGCATTTTTTTGAAAGTGTTTCCAAAGCTATTTTACAGTAAAAAGGGATTGAGTTATAACCCAATCCCCGGCTTTTCTCATCTTTTTTGTTTTTTTAATTGTTTGATGGTTTCATTAAATCTGTATCGAGTTTCAGCTGAAAAATCTGTCCTTCTTCAATCCGCAGAATCTTTCCTTTGGCGGAAATAATGGTCGCGCCTTTGAAAAACGGCGACGGAACAAGTTGAAGTTCGGAAGTTTTTCCGCCTGCCGAATCCGCTGCAATTGAAATAATAATTGCCTTGAATGGCAGATAATCGTCTCCTTTTTTCAGAAAATCAAAATAAATTACGATTTCCGCACTGCCTTCATCGTCGGCAGCTTTTTTGGCTGAAACCACGCCTCCGAGCAGTTCGCTTCCCTTGTCTATTGTAAAATCGCCGCTTGAAATATCTTCGGTTAGTTTCAAAACAAGATCATCGTTGCCCTTGGCAGTTTCGACATCTAAAGTGTTTTGAAGTTGAGCCGAAATTTGCGTTCCGGCTTTAAGAATTACATTGCCTCCGTTTTTTTCATCAGTATTTGAATCGTTTTGCTGGGCAAAACAAACTGTAACGAAGGTAAAAAACAATAGAAATCCCCAAATGGTTCTTTTCATAAAGTTTACCTCCTGATTGTAGAGTTTCACTACAAATACGATGAGAAAAGACTGTTGGGAATTCTATCAAAATAATATGATAAAGCCTAATTTCAAAGGCTTCCGCAAGCAAAAAATAAATGATTTTCACCGAATCACCTTTTGTCCGGCGTTTTCAAATTGCTGTAACCATCAACCTGAAAACGCCATTTGCCGCCTTTTTCCTTCCAACGCAAATCTTATGGAATAAGAAGTTTTAATAAATTGATTACATTTTTTTATTGGACAAATCACTTTTCTTAGGTTGCGGAAAATAGTTCTCGAAGTCGTTGGTTTCGCGTTCTTTTTTTATTTTTTCCAAACTATCTTTGCGAACCAACAAACACACTTTGGTTAATTCTCCGACGAGTTTGAGCCGGTTTTCAATGGCGTTTGGCGACATATCAATTTTCATTTTCAATCTCCGTTAATTTCTCGATATCGGGTTTGTCTTGTGTTCGTGTACTTACAAGTGTTTAGCTTCGATAATTCGCTTTAGTTCGGCATAAATATCAAACATTTTATTTCATACTCTCAATACTAAAATCATATTTATAACGATTTAAAGGCGAAGAAGGCGTTTTCAATAATTTTTCGAGATCATTCCAATCTTCAAACCATTTTTCACCGACTTCAACACAAAACTGAAAAAGATTTTCCACACATCTTTCAATTGTTTCATCTGTTTTGTGAAATCTAAAATTATACTTCTTGCCGTTCGGACTGTCTTTACATTGATATGGAGAACTCTCTAAACCGTTCAAATAAAACATTTTATCTTCATCATTAGAAAGTTTGACACCTAAATGAACTCTGTATTCAGAATCAGATTTAAACTTATGCAGATGAATGTATTGAATGAACGCTCCTTTATGTCGAAGAAAATAACTGCTTTTGTATTCCTCAAAGTTTAACGATTCCAGACGTTTTGCAATTCTTTTGATGATTTTTTGATGATTTGATTTTTCAATTTTCTTGTCCATTTATTTTACTCTGCTCGTCCGCCGTTTGAGAAAATCCATCAAAACAAACTCCGTCAGATTATTCGGATTGGCAAAATACGCTTTGCCGCGCGTCATTTCAGACATTTTTTTGACGAATTCGACCAGATACCAATCGCTTGCCAGCATAAATGTATTTATCATAATTCCCGCTTTTCGGCAGGCTTGGACTTCTTTGAAGGTTTCCGCCATGACGAACGGATCATTGCCCATCGAATTTTTGTAAAGAGCGCGTTTTTTGTCGGTTTGAACCTGCGAATACCGTCGGTGATTGAAATACGCCGGATTTCCCGAATCAATAAACGCGGCGGTCGGTTTGCCGTCCGTAACCATAACGATCTGCTTCATTTCCTTGCGCTGGGCGTTTAAAAGTCTTCGCGCCAGTTTTAAGCCTTCCGCCGTGTTTGTGTGATACGGTCCGACTTGCGTTGTGGCAAGTTTGGCAAGCGGCAATTCTTCCGCGTCGTCGTGAAACAGCACGATTTTTAAGGAATCGCCCGGATACTGCGTGCGAATCAAATGCGACAGCGCGAGCGCGACTTTTTTGGCGGGCGTAAAACGGTCTTCACCGTAAAGAATCATCGAATGTGAACAATCGAGCATCACTACGGTCGCGCACGAAGATGTGTAATCCTGCTGGTGAACGTGCAGATCCTTATATTCCAGATTGAGCGGAACGCCCAAACCTTCTCTTTGAATCGCGCTCAAAAGCGTGGCGTTGACATCCAGATTTATCGTATCGCCGAATTCGTATTCTTTTGAACTCAGAGCGGCTTCAATGCCCGTGTCGAGATGCGGCGTTTCGTGGCGACCGAGCGATGATTTGCCCATCGAACCTAAGAGTTTCTGCAAAGTTTTATAGCCGAGAAAATCCAAGCCTTTTTCCGTCAGTTGAAAACGCACGTCGCGCGGCTGAGGCGCGGTGATCTCACCTTGTCCTTGTCCGTTTTGCTGTGGATTCTGTTGTCTTTCGACTTCCTTTAAATCGAGATAACCTTCCTCGACAAGACGTTCAATCAATTGATTTATCAATTCTTCAAGCAGAGAACCCTTAAATTTGCCGTCGTTGTCAGCGAGCATTTTTTCTACGTCAAGTTCATCCAAAATTCCCTGTTCAACAAGCGCATCGAGAAGTGCCTGACGCAGTGCATCTAACGAATCGTCAACTTCGTTTCGCTCTCTGGTCCAGTAATAATCATCGTTAAAACCCGAATCGAGCATCATATCGGAAAGCGATTGCATCAGATCGCCGAGATTAACGCCGAAAACGTCGAAACCTTTGAACTTTGAATACTTTATAAACTTCATAAACTCTTTAAAACTCCTGCCCGAAACTTGCACGATTTGCCATTTCTTAATCGTTTGTTTATAGTTTATTACATAAAACGAATATTTGATTAGTTTTTACTCTCTCCAAAAACTTAGCATATTTCTCCCCCTGTTTTGAAATAATTTAATAAGGAAGGTGACAAAAGATGAGAAAGTTTTTGGCAATTTCAGCAATGTTTTTTATATTCGCGGCGCTTCTTCCGGTTTCGGTCAAAGCGTCTTCAGGCGAAAATAAATTGAATAATTTAACCTACGGTAATAATTACAACAATTACCAGCGCAACAGGTCATACCGGCGCAATCAAAGACAAACCAACCGTAGAAATTACAACAATCGTTCCAACCGGCGGTATAATAACCGCAGCAGCTCCAGATACAGACGCGACCGACGCTCGGTTTATAGACGTCATCGCAATGCGATTAATATCGGCATCGGCGGTGCTTCGGGCGCGATTCTCGGCGGCATTCTCGGCGGCAAAAGAGGCGCTCTTATAGGCGCAGGTGTCGGCGCGGGCGCAGGCGCGGCTTACACTTACGGAATCAGACCGAAAAAGAAAAGAAACCGTAATTATCGCAGATATTAATTAAGTTTGACGATCATTTTAATTCGTATCGAATTTATACAAAAAAACGTGATGAATAACTTCATCACGTTTTTTTGTATAAATTCGCATATCTCTTAACTGAATAATTCTCCCATTTATGCGTAAAACCATTAACTTAACCATACGGTTTATAAACGACCGATATAGTGCATAGATTTTTCGTTTTGTATTTTAATAAGTCTGCAAACCTCACAAAATAAAGAGAATATTGTTCTGGCACGCTCATTGCTTATAATAAAAGCGACAAGGAAAACCCCTATAGATTTTTTATAAGGAGAAAAAGCAATGAAAAAATTCTTAGCAACATTTTTAACGATAGCAATGATGGCAATTATGGTTCCGATCGCTGTGGACGCTCAAACCCGAAACAGCAAGCGTTATAATCGCGACAACAATTCGCGCCAGTATAATCAAAAAAGCACTTATCAGAAACATCGTAACCTGATCAATATCGGTGCCGGAGCAGGTGTCGGCGCGTTGATCGGTGCAATTGCCGGCGGCAAGAAAGGCGCATTAATCGGCGCAGCAGTCGGCGGCGGCGGCGCAGCGGTTTATTCTTACGGAATTAATCCGAAGGATAAAAAGAAAAATACCCGCAGAAACTATCGCCGTCCGTAATCGGTAACTTTAATTAAAAAAGCGAGAAAGCCGCAAGAATTAAATTCTTGCGGCTTTCTTTTATCTCAAGGCAAGCGCACTTAGTCCGCCTAAAATCGCTATAAGCAAAATCAATCCGTAAATACAAATAACGATAAGTGTCAAAATACCTACGAACCGCCAAAACGATTTCTGACTTTCGAGCGCACTTTCCATAGCCGAATCGCCGCCGCCCTGCAGAAAATCATTGATCGATGAAGCGTATTTATGCAGAAAAAATGCCGGAGCAAGATACAATCCGCCAAATAAAATGTAAAGAATTCCGAATACCGCACCGAAGGAAGAACCTCCCAGACCCCCCGGCGACGGCATAAGCATCATTGCCAATCCCCCCAATAACATCAGACCGACCGAGATAAACAAAATGACGGAAATAAACCTTACCCAAGGTTTGGTCGCTCGCAAATGATCGATCATTAAAGGCGTAACAGGCACATTTTCCAAAGGGTCTTTGTAATCGAGATTGTGGTACGGACTGGGATTATACTCTTGATTCATTATTTTTCTCCTAATTTGTTTTTTTATTGAAACTGTTTGTTCGAGCAATAATAATATAATCTCAGCCGATTATTCAACATATTTCGGCGAAATTTGATTTTAAAACAAAAATTTAACGTCTCTTAATTAAAACAGCCTAAATCGGTTAAATTTCAATTTTCTTCATTTAGAAAAACTTCAGAACCAGTCGGCACATCCTCTTTTGTTAACTGTAAAAGAAGAATCGCTTCAAATGTAAAGTTTGGCGGACTCAACATTTCAATTCCGCCAACTTTCGTTTTGAATTCTTTTCGTCCGGTCGAATAATAATTAAAAGCGTTCCGATCTTTAAATTTAAAGATCGGAACGCCTTTTTTCCCGACAATAACCAGACCTCTTCCGATAATTTCAAAATGATCTTCGACTGTAAAAAATTTTCTTCGCATTTAATGAATCAAGATTTGAATACATTTTGATATTTCTCCGAAAAATTCGGTTTATTCGTTTTTATCGGATTTCTGATGTTCCAGCGTTTTGCTGTCGCTTGTGTGTCGTTCTTCATTTTCCCGTTTCCCAGATGCGCCGTCAACCGGCGATGTCGCCGGAATCGGGTTAAAATCGTGGCGCGAAGATTCGCGTTTCTGCGCGGTTGATTGTTTGCCGCGTTTTCCTGATTGTTGTGAACTCATAAATAATTTTCCTCCTTAAATTTTGTAACGCAATAATGCGCCGACTCCGCCGATTGACGTAAATTTTTCGTGATTTTCAATCATATCCACAGTTGCGCCGGTGGTCGAAGCCAGCCGGATAAATTCGTTGCGAATTTCTTCGGTCAAAGAATCGGACGAAGCATCCATCAGAAGCGTTTCGACCTGTCCGTTTTCAAGTGCATATTTGGTCGCTTTTGCGCCCATCGTGCCTAATCCGTCGCGCTTGAATTCGGCAATTGCCTTATCGGCATTATCGTGCGATTGTTCGTTTTCGTATTCTTCGAGAATTTCCCGAATTTCTTCGGCAATTTCATCCTTAGGTGCGCGAATGTGTATGCGAAGTACATTCTCGCTCAAAATTTCGCGCGTTTTTTGCGATAATGCTTCTTCAAACAATGGAGTTGAAACTTCATCGCCCGCGATAATCAATTTTTTCGCGCGTTCTTGTTTGATCAGTTCGTCAACCGTTTCTGCCGCGTCTTTGGCGAAATCTTCACGGTTGTTATCGATATTTTGCTGATATTTTTTTTGTTTCCAGCCGCCCATTGCGCGTTTGCGAAACATTTTTTTATTCGTATCATCAAGCACATCGATCTCTTCCAGATCACCGTAATCGGTCACAAAAAACCGCGCCGTATTCGTATCGATGACCGCGACAATCGTTTTTTCGTGTTTATCTAAAAGATTGGCAAGCTGAAACAGATCGGGAATTTTCCCGACAACGACTTCATTTTCAAAAGTTGTTCCGACCTCGATTGTTTCCCAGAGATTTTTTGCCGAACAAGCAAAAATTGCCAAACCTTGTGTTTCTTCGGAAAACTCATTTTCCAAAAATTCCACGATTTTCTCTTTGTCTGCCAAAAAAGAATCGAGGTCTTCGCCGCGCGGACGATACGCTTTTTCAATTTCGTGCAAACGGTCTTTCAAAACAATTTCGCCCGAACGAATGCCCGGATTTCCGCCCGTCGCTTGCGGTCGCATATCGAGATAAATACTCAAAACGGGCATTTCGGTCGGCTCGAATTCCGCCAG
>CAYUGW010000095.1:0-10334 GCA_964444245.1 uncultured Blastocatellaceae bacterium
TGATAAATTTGCGCTTCAAATCAGCCTCGTGTTTTTGGAAACAAGAAAATCTGGAGTATCGGCAAGGAAAATAATGATGAGGAAACGGTCAGAGCTTTTCAGAATCTTGCCGGAGTTTCTCTTTCTTCGCTCTCGCAACTCGATCCGGATAAAATGAGTTTTAATAAGGACGGATTGGTGGTTAATCCATAATTCGTTGAGCAACTGATTGCCCTTTACTTCGATCAAATAAATATAATGGTGCTAACCTAACATCCGCCTGAATTTTCAATGGCTTTTTGTGATTCCTGCATTATGTTCAGATTCGACGGGCTGAGCGAAGATTTAGTCTGTATTTGATTAAACATTTCGATGCTTTTTCGGAAGGCGGCAGATGCCTCAGTGCATTGCTTTCTGATATTGGTTTTCGTCTTGCCGATTTTATAATAAATCTGCGCGATTTTTCGTTGAAATTCTGCATTAGTTTGTTTTGAATTCAAGCCTTCTTCGATCTGCAAACTTCGATTGTAATTACTCAAAGCCTCGTTATTTTGCTTTTTGGCGGCAAATGAATCGCCCAAACTTTCCAGACTGTTGGCTAATGAATGAGCAATCATTATATTGCCTTCATCCACAAGATATGATTTTTCAAGAATTGCGACCGCTTCAAGGTGTTTGTCGAATGCCTGTTCGATTTCGCCTTTTTTGAGCAGCGCGTTGCCGAGTTTAGTCAAATCATATGCGACCGTTGCCCGGGCAAGCGCATTTTTATCATCTTTTTCAGCGAGTGATTTGTGAATTTCCAGAGCCTTTTTATAATTTTGGGTCGCTTTTTCCTCGTCTCCCTTTGCCAGAAAAATGTCGCCCAAATCCTTAAAAGCGATTCCCAGTAAATTCAGATGGCTGTTGCTGTTAGGATATTTGTCGGCTAAACGCTGTCTGATCGAGAGAGTTTTTTGCAAAAAAGGTATGGCTTCGGTCGTTTTTCCGAGATCATTATAATCGGGATTTCCGAGATTGTTTCCGATGCTCGTAAAAATCTCGGCGGCTGTGTTGATAACATCTTCATCTTCGGGACTGAGTGCCAGAGCTTCTTCGCTGTAGCTTTTTGCCAGCTCAAAATAATCAATCTTGTTTGATTGATGCGCATCGGCACTATCGAGCCAGCTCAGACGCAGATACAACAAAGATAAGTTAGTTTTAAAAGCTGCCGTTTGCGGCTCTTTTTCTGCGGCGATTTTCGCTGAATCTATGGCGCGAACAAACACTTTTTGAGCCTCCGAATAATTTCCCTGAGAAAAAAGATTGTCGCCGAGATCAAGTGCCGTTTTTAAGATTTCCCTGTGCAATTTTAGATCATCGGGTCTGATCGAGAGTAGTTTTTCCTGCAGCTCGAGCGATTTTTTATAGCTTTCGGTCGCTTCGGAAATGTTGCCGGTATTGGCGCTGTACGGATCGCCTTGAATACCGGCAATCTTGCGGTAAGCAATGGAAAGCTCGAGTAGCAATTCGGGATTGTCGCCCGCTTCCGCCGATAGCGTATTGAGATATTCCAAAGCGCGTTTGACCAGAAGTTCGCGCGAACGGGTCGCGCCGGGCAGATCGCTCAGCGAATCGTGAATCTCAAACAGTAGAGAGTTAGCAATTTTGCGGGTTTCATTAAAACGCCGCTCGGCTTTATCCCGTTCGCGCGTTGCGATAAAGGTTTGACGGGTAGTAATAACCGTTGCCGTCAGCAGAATTATTCCGATTAAAATACCGGCGAAAACCTCCAAACGATGGCGTTTAATAAACTTGTCAAGCCGGTAAGCAATCGTGTCGGCGGTCGCTGTTACAGGCAATCCGACCGTGTGGCGGCGAATGTCTTCGCTCAATTCCTGCACCGATTGGTAACGCCGTTCGGGTTCTTTGCGTAAGGCTTTTAAGATAATGTTGTCCAAATCACCTTTTAGGGATTTTAGATTTTGGATTTTGGATTTCGGATTTGTTATTTGTCTCTCGTTCGTCGTCTGCTGTCCTTGATTCGAATTGGTTTCGCTTTTTGTTCCGGAATTTGGAATTTGAAATTTGAAATTTGAAATCTCCGAAGGACGAATCGGTTCTTGCGTCAAAATAACTTGTGCGACTTCTTGCGGCAGACGGCTTTCGATTTTATAGGGACGCATTCCGCTTAAAAGTTCATATAAAAGAACGCCTAAACTGTAAACATCGCTTGCCGTCGTAATGGTCAAACCGCGAATTTGTTCAGGCGAAGCATATTCCGGTGTCATCAGGCGAAACATCGTACCGGTCGCTTCATTCGTTTCAAGCGACCAATCGGGATTCAGCAGTTTGGCAATTCCGAAATCGAGCAATTTCGGCTCACCGCCATCCGTCACGAGAATATTCGAAGGTTTGAGGTCGCGGTGTATGACCAGATTTTGATGGGCATAGGAAACCGCCGCGCAAATTTTGCGAAATAATTCGAGCCGTTCTTCAATCGAAAATCGGTGCAAATCGCAAAAGCGCGTAACGGGCAAACCTTCGATATATTCCATTACGAGATACGGCAAACCGTCACTGGTCGAACCGCCGTCAAGCAAACCGGCGATATTCGGGTTTTCAAGCCCGGCGAGAATCTTGCGCTCCATCACGAACCGCTTGAGAACTGCCGATGTGTCCATTCCGCGCCTTATCAATTTTATCGCTACTTTTTTGCTGTATGATTCGTCGGCGCGCTCGGCAAGATAAACCGTTCCCATTCCGCCGCGCCCGATTTCTTCCAAAATCTTGTAATCGTCAATTTGTTTGCCGATATAAAAATCGGTTTCGTTTTCATCAACCAATCCGACATCAACAAATGCCGATTCGACGATAAAATCATGGGCATTTTCATTTGCTTTGAGAAGTTTTCGGACTTGTTGGAGAATGTTTTCATCGTGTGTTTCCAAAAACAACGCACGTTCATTTTCGGGCAAATCAATTGCCGCGTTGAAAATCTCCTTGATCTGTTGCCATTCGTTCGGATTCATATCTTTGACCTGAACATTACGCGCAAAAACTTTGTAAATCGGTTCAAAGTTTATTTTTCAGACACTTTTTCATAAAGCCAAGCCCTGGCAATAGTCCATTCGCGTTTGACGGTCGCGGTCGAGATTTGCAAAACTTCCGCCGTTTCTTCAATCGTCAAACCGCCGAAGTATCTTAGTTCGATAATTTTCGCCTGTCTCGGGTCGAATTCTTCGAGTTCCTGCAATGCCAGATCGAGTTCAATCAAAGTTTTATTGGCTTTAATCGAAATCTCTCCGATATCTTCCAGAAAAATCTTTTCGCCGCTGCCGCGTTTTTGGGCGGTGTGCCGCCGCGCATTATCGAGCAGAATGCGCCGCATCGCCGTCGCCGAAAGCGCGAAAAATTGGGCGCGATTTTGAAAATTTACGGAATGTTGGTCAATCAATTTGAGATAGGCTTCGTGAACGAGCGCGGTTGTCTGAAGCGTCAAATCCTGCCGTTCGCTTCTTAAAAAAGAGTGAGCGAGCCGCCGCAATTCGTTATAGACAAGCGGCAGAAGTTTATCCAAAGCTTCGCGGTTGCCGTTTGTGTAATCATCGAGCAATCTTGTGATTTCACTCATAATAATCGTTACTGTAAATAATTCGTGCAAAATTGATTTAATGAATTGCCGTCTGCTTTAGCTGACGGATTAAAATGTAAGAATGACAGGCTTTAGCCGAAATTATTAAATAAATGTCAATCATCCATTTTGCTTTAGCTAAAGCTCAGAGGATTGGTTTCTTTTTCTTTAATTCGGCTAAAGCCTTGGGTAATTTGCATTTATCAACCCGTCAGCTAAAGCAGACGGCAATTCAAAGGAAACACGCACGAAATATTTACAGTAACTAATAATCCAAACCTAAATCTTGAAAATAAGCGGAAAGTTCTGATTTTCAGAAAAAACTCGTCAGCCGATTTTACTCCTATTTACTCATAATGCACAGAAAAAAATTTTGAATCCTCAATAAAGAGTTACAGCAATGGTCTATTTTTCAAACTACAAGGTGTCGGCGCACAATTCGGAATAAACGGCGATTTGCCGACACCGGCAGTTTTTATTCCGTAGCCTTCTTCTAGCGGGACGAAAAAGAATTCTTTTTCATCCCGCTTTCTTTATCTTTCATCTCCTGTTTTAGCTTGTGCTTTTTGGTTTGACTATGTAAAATTGAAATTAAAGTAAAGATTCAGCATTTGAATCTAATTTTTTTGAAAGGAGAATTTATAATAAATGTCAGCAGTTGCAGCACCAAATGTAGAAATTAATTTATCGGCGAATGCGGCGGTAGAAATCAAAAAGTTTTTGGCAAGCGAAGAAGATCTGCCGGAAACAGCCGGACTTCGCGTAAGAGTAGTTCCGGGCGGATGTTCGGGATTTCAATATAGCCTGAATATCGAAGAAGAATCGCGTCAGGGCGATTTTATCGTTGATCAGCACGACGTAAAACTTTTTATCGATATGTTCAGCGCACAGTATTTAAATGGCGTTACGGTTGATTACACATCGAATATGATGGGTTCGGGATTTACGTTTGAAAATCCGAATGCCACCGGCGGCTGCGGTTGCGGAACTTCATTTTCAGCCTAAATCTAATTTTTGTAGAAATCTTTTTTATCCTTTGTTTTCAACGATTTGCAAAACAAAGGATTTTTTTTTTGCAAATCATCCAATTTTTTTGGAATCTTCCATTTATTAAACCTTTACTTTAAGTATTCAAAGACAACACAGGAACGCAGAAGGGACGAGGGGAGAAGGATGGGCAGGCAAATATCTCTCGAACACGAGGGATATTTGTGCCTGCTCCGACAAGTCTTTTCAAACTTTCTTCACAAAAGACTTGCCAAAACATATAGCCTTCGGGTTAAAATAGTTTTGGGATTTGCAATTCCGATTCTTTAAAGCGAGAATTTATTTCGTCTTAAGCTAAAACAATCATTAACAATTTATATAGATTAGATTCCTAAATTTATTGGAGCATTTTTAGGAAAACGCGTTGTTTTAGTCATATTTTAAATTAGGGGAATAGATTTACCCGACTTCCAAGCAGAGCATTTCATAGCTAAAAAAAATAAAAACTCAGGAGTTTCTTTTTAATGTCTTTAAGAAAATTATTGTGTATTTCTTCGTGTATTGTTTTTTGTCTTTCGGTTTTAACAACTAACTCATTTGCGCAGGAACGCGAGCGAGTAGTGCAGGAAAATCCAACCAGAACAACCGAAACCCAACCGACTACCCGAAGTACACAAAGACCGACTCTGACCAACCAAATCGTTGTTCAAAACCCGCCGTCATTAGTAAAAAATACAGTTTCTTCCAAATCAACCGCACCCGCCTCAAATTCCGCCGCTGTTTCAAAAAATGCCGCAGGTCTGACCGCGATTCTCAAATCTAAAATGGTAAATTCGATGCAGTCAAAATTAGGCATTCCGTATCTATACGGTTCGACCGGACCGAACCGATATGATTGTTCTGGACTTGTCTGGACGATTTTCAAGGAATCGGGAATAGATTTCGGACGCGGCAGTGCGCGAACTTATTATTCGGAATTCGATCCGGTCGAAGGCGACGAACGCTACCGCTTCGGAACGCTCGTTTTCTTTAACGGTTTAGGACATATGGGCATTGTCGTTGATGACAAAGGATTTTATCACGCATCTACCAGCAGAGGCGTAATGTATTCGAAATTCGAAGGTTACTGGGCAAAACGCATCGTCGGATATAGAAGAGTTCCGATTGAAAAATATATCTTTGCCGATCTGAAACCGGAAGCGAAATAATTTTTTTGAATTCATTTTGTCAAGCAAATCAAAGCCCGAAATCTTAATCACGGATTTCGGGCTTTTTTCTGTTTAACTAAAATTTTCTTTTTCCTTATTTCAGACCTGTCAATAAAACGGCATCGTGCCGCCAGTTGCCTTGTATGTAAACCAGCGATTTGCCATCCGGCGCAGCGGTAAAACCGAATAATTCGGAGATTTCTTCGTCTCCGAGATCGGCGATTTTTTGCGGCGGTTTGCCGGTTAAATGTTGCCGCCAAAGAGTGGGATTTGCGAATTTTTCGTCCACCTGTATATAAAACAGACCTTTGCCGTCGTGCATCCAGGCGATTTCCGGCATTCTATGATCTTTGATGGCAGGCTGAATGACTTCCAGTAAATTTTTGTCAGCGGTCGAAATAATCTTTAACACCCGCCCATCGCCTTTTTTTTCGACGAACGCGGCTTTCGACGCGTCCGGGGAAACGGCAAAACGATACGCCGCTTTATCCCAGATGACCTTTTCATCTGCGCCGTCTTTTGAAATGCGCCGCAGTGTTCTGTCCAACCCGTGCTGATAATAAATCCACTCTCCGTCGGGCGAAACGAGAATCGGAAAACCGCCGTCGTCGTTGCTGGTAATCTGAGTCTGGTTCGAGCCGTCGAAATTCATTCGCCAGAGCTGGACAGCGCCGGTGCGGTTAGAGGCGAAATAAATCGAATTATCAAGCGGCGACACAACCGGTTTTATGTCGTCAGAGGAATCATTCGTCAGCTGTTTTTGCCCGCTGCCGTCGGCGTTTATACTCCAAATTTCCTCGTTGCCCGACATATTGGATGAAAAAACGATTTTTCCGTCAGGAGCGAAACCTGAGGTCGAAGCGTCATTCAAAACTCGTATTTGTGAAGGATTTTCGATATTCAAAAGATGTATCCGAAAATCTTCCCTGATGTTTGTCGAAACAAGCCGGCTCGCCGTTTTATCCAGACTTAAAGCCGAATAGGTCAGCGAATCGTTGGTCAAGGGCTTGGCTTCGCCGGTCGAATGAGAAATCTGCCAGATCAGGAAATTTTTATTCGGAATCCGCGCTGCCGTTATCAGCAAACTGCTTTTATCGGGAAGCCAGGTCAACCCCTTAATATTAAAGAAATTTTCTTCGGTTATCCGGCGTTCATACCCCGTTTCGATTTCGACTTCCGCCAGCGAAAACTCATTTGCCGCATTTTCCGACTGCCCGACGGCAAACGCCACGGATTTGCCGTCGGGAGAAAATGCATTATCGGCAATTCTAACCGGGCGCGGGCGCGACGCGATTTTTCGCTCGTTTTTCCCGTCCGCACTGTCGGCAATCCAGAGCGAGCAATTTTCGTTTTCGAAAAAATGACAGCGTACGTAAGAAAGTTTCTCCCCGTCCGGCGAAACGTCAATCCAGCCTTGTGTCGCGTCGGCTATTTTGTTCGGAATGCCGCCGAAAATCGAAACGCGGTAAATGTCCAATTGCGGCTTCGGACTCGGCGACGTGCGGCTGAAATATAAAAAATTTCCGTCCGGTGAAACGGCGATGCTGCCGTAAAAACCTTCAGTTGGGGGAATTATTTCGATATTGTTGGATGATTCGAGTTGTCTGATCCAAATGCTTTGTTTTCCGCCGATGGTATTAATGTAAATTACGTTCTTCCCGTCCGGCGTGATGACGGCGTAGCCACCCTTTCCGTTAGTGGAAATTTTTTCGGAATTGAAGGAATTGTTTAAGATGCTCAAATTCTCGCTTCCGTCTTTATTTTGCGCATACCACGCCCCGATGATAATTGTTCCGATAAATAA
Source organism: uncultured Blastocatellaceae bacterium (assembly GCA_964444245.1). GTDB lineage: Bacteria > Acidobacteriota > Blastocatellia > Pyrinomonadales > Pyrinomonadaceae > JAHCHG01. The sequence goes on from CAYUGW010000095.1 coordinate 7,592, forward strand.
AATTCCGAGCGTTGTCGCCAAAATCGGTGTAAAAATCTCTTTTCTTCTTTTTCCGACTTTTGAAACATTTTCAACGGTCGGAATTTTATCTTTATCCCCACCAAAATCGCCGATTTCAGAAACCATTTCGACCGGAGCGATAAAACGATAGCCGCGACGCGAAACGGTTTCGATAAAAATCGGATTTTGCGCCTGATCGCCGAGAGTCTTGCGAAGCTGCCGGATGGTAAATGTCAGATTGCTTTCTTCGACGAAACTATCCGCCCAGACCTCGTTCATCAATTTTTCCTTTTCGATGATATGCCCGCTGCCTGAAACCAGAACCCGCAACAGATCGAACACCTTCGGAGTCAGCGCGACCGGTTTGCCGCCGCGCGTCAAAATCTTTTCTTCAACATCGAGAATAAAATCTCCGAATCGGTATAAGTGATTGTTTTCAGGCAACATAACAAACTCTAGGAATTTTTTAGGAACTTTCTCATAAGTTTCTCAAGACTTTTTTTCGGTAAAAAACTTATATTTCCTAACATTTGATCCGAGCGGAAAAATCTTAGCACAAAACCGACTCGCGCTGAAATAAAAATTTTCCGGTGCGATCCGGAATACCGAAAATAATGAAAACAAAAACACGCGTAAAATTTTTAGCAATCGGCTTTACGATATGTTTCATATTTTACGGCTGCGGCGGTTTATCGAAAAGTTATCCGGCGTTTTCCATTGACAAACAGGTCGCGTTTTCGCCCGGGAAAAAATCCGATCCGTTCAGACTCCTAGTAGGTATTAACGAAAACGGCGGATTGCGTCTGAACGGAATCGAAGTCGGCACGATCGCCGAGCCGGACGTTTTATACGAAAAAATCAAATCCGTTTTCGACGACCGCGCTCGAAACGGAATTTCGGAAAAAGAAATTCTGATCCAGCAAACCGGCGCAGTTAAAAGCGAGGATTTAGACCGTTTGATCGAAACGCTGGCAAAACTGAAAGCGTCGCCGATTCGCATTATTCGGGAAAATTAAAAACAAAAAAAGAAAAAATTATGAAAAAACAATTTATCGCAGTTTCAATGCTTTTACTCGTTTCAATTTTTATCGCCGCCTGCGGATGGAAACCGGAAGTTACCGCCAAGCCGATTACCGCGCCGTGGAGCGAGATGAATCTTCCGGTCAAGGAAAACGCCGTCGTTTGGAAATCCGAGCCGAACGAATTCAGAGCCGTTCATAAGGAAGACAAACCGACCGTCATGAAAAAATACACCGAGGCACTCAAGGCGCAGGGCTGGGAACTGAGCGATTTCGAGCAATCGGATACGGAATACACGGCTCAGATGAAAAAAGGCGCGGAAGAGTTCAGCCTGCGGTTTTACGATTTCGACAATACGGGAGTCGTTATCGAGAAAAAATAATGAGGAAAAATCGAGGGAAAATTTATGAAGAAAACTACAAATCTGTTGATCGCCTTATTTGCGCTGTTAATTGTTTTATCCATCGGTTTGGCGTGCAATAAATTTTCGGATTCGGGCATTTCCGAAAAGCCTTCCAACTCCGGAAACTCGCCGACCGAAATCGAAACTCCGACCGGAACCGCGCCGGATCAACCCGAAAACCCGAAAATCGAAAACGCGGATTTTACATTGACGGCGGAAGAATACGACAAGGCATTTACGAAAAAAGGCGTAACCGACAAGGATTTAGAAAAATACAAGAGCAAAAACATCCGCGTTACGGGCAGAGTTACGCTGCTGTCATTGGAAAAGAAAGGCACGACGCAGCCCTGGGTAACGCTGTTCGCGCCCGGTTTGGGCAACGGCGTGAGCTGCTATTTCGACGACGACAATCTCGAACAAATGAAACGGCTCAAAATGGACAAAATCGTTACGGTTCAAGGCTTTCAGGACACTTTGGTCGTGCCGGAAGTATCGCCGATGCTCGAACACTGCGTCGTCATCAAAGCCGATTAATTTCCACAAAGTTTTCTTAATAAAAACGAATATAGGAGAAGTTGAGAATGAGCGCACAAGTAACATTTTACAGTTTTATCAAAGCTCAGGACACAAATTGGGAAACATTCGAGTTTGTGATGGGCGATATTTATGTCAAAGAATTGGGCAAATGGCTTAAAGCCGACTCGGTTGATGCCCCGAAAACTTTCTTTAATCTGGAAATTTTAAAATCCGCCAAAGATTTCAGTTTTTATACGACAAGCGAAAGCACGGCGCGTTGGGCAGCGGGCAAAACACGGATTTTGAATGATTTTTTTCAATATAAAAACTCGTCGCAAAGCCTGTTTACTCTGAAAATAATCGCAATGTCGAGCAGTTTCAGCTCAATCATCGAATGCCGCGACTGCCAGCCGTTGCAGTTTTTATTAGCTCCGACACCGGTCGGAACGGTGCAGTCTTACTCGATAAAATACAAATCCGCTGTGATCGAAAAATTAGCAAGTTCGCCGGGAATGAAAAACGGCGCGTAAATATCAGTCTCGGAAGCAAGTCATTGCGATTACCGAAGACATAAAGGAATTGAATTTTTATGCGATTGATTAAAAAAGAATAAATTTTCGATTTTTTTTATATTGCGAAATTAGTCAGAAATTAAATTTTCGAAGAAGAAATATGAGTAAAAAATTTTGTAACTGATTAAGACTAAATGAAGGTGCGGAAAAGAAACGTAAAATTTTCGATTAAAAAACTATCAACTGTCAGCTATCAGCTATCAGCTATTTTACAGTTGATAAATCTGTAAAA
>CAYUGW010000096.1:0-10333 GCA_964444245.1 uncultured Blastocatellaceae bacterium
CCGACCGCAAGTTTGACGTAATTTTCCGCGTCGCCGATTTCGCCCAAACGCCGCAGTGTGCGCCAGGTTCTTCGTTGAAAATAGTCTTTTGTTTTATTGCTGTAAGCCAGGCGCGAATTTTCTTTTGATAATTCCTTTTTGTAGTTTTGGATATATTCCCATTCGCCGTTTTCCTTTGTCAGAGAAACCCACTCGCCCCAATGCGAAGCGTAAAATCCGGCTTTCGACGTTTCAAAACGCTTTGCCAGAATTCCGAAAACTTCGGCATCGCGACGATATTCGGCGAGCTTGAAAATTTGTCTGACGGGTTTGAAAAAGTTTGTTTTAAGCGGAATTACACGCAAATGTTCAAACAAAATCTGACGCGTTATTTCATCGTCAACTTCATAAAGTCGCGTCAATAGTTCAAAACTTTTGCCTTTTACTTTTTTTACTTCTTCGATCAAAGCAGTTTCGAGATTCTCTGCGTCTTTGTTTTTGATAATATTTTGAATATTTTCAGGAAGTTTGGAAATCGCTTCATTTTTTAATTGTTCGCGTTTTTCGTCATCAGCGATTTTGAGAATCGCTTCGCGCGAAATTCGGCGAACATAATCGGCGTTGTGATTTGAAAGTTTTTCGAGGTCGGAAATATTTTGTTCATCGCCGCAAAAACCCAAGCTCCAGGCAATGCAGTAATCGCGCAATTCTTTGGCAGTTCCGATCAATTTTACGAGATGCGGCGCGGCTTCTTTGATCTTTAATTCACCGGCGCGCCAGATGATTCGCTCGATTCGCGGATTGCTTTTCGCTTTCGCGTCGGAAAGATATTCGAGGATTTTTTTGTTTCTTTCTTCGGCGTTTTCCGATTTTACAAAATCAGTTTTCGTTTTTTCGGCAATTTCCGCCATTTCTCCGACGACGTGATAACCTTTGCGCGTTTTTTCGTCAACCAATTTTTGGAAAATCTTTTCCGCTTCTTCAAAACTCACCGCCGAAGTCGTTTTCGTGCCTTCTTTCAATTCCGTTCCGCGCCGACCGTAGCGAAAATTAACGACATATTTTTCGCCGATCTCGCACAAATCCACTTCGTAAACCTTATCGGAATTTCCCTCTTTGAATTGAAGTTTTGTCTGGCAAACGAGTTTCATGTTTTTCTATTTGTGTTTCATCTGTGCAACATTATTTCATAAACTATAAATCGGCGCAAGTTTCCAGAAAAAATTTAAACGAGTTTGGTTTCGCTGGCAAGTTATTTAGTTTATAATTCAAAAAAAGTTTAAAAAACAGGAAAATTTTATGAGCAATCAATCAACCGTATCAGATATTTTTCGCCGTGCATTGGAAATCAGACAAGCAAATCCGAACGGCACTTTCAAAGACGTAAAAGAAAAAATCGCCGGCGAATTCGGCGGAACGCCGTTTCCGTCGCCCGCGTTTTTAACGATTCCCGAATATGACAACATCGCGCCGGAAGAAGATTGGACGGCAGGACTTCCGGTCGTTCTGCGCGGAATTCAAAATGAAGATTGGACGGAAATCGCGCACGGCATCGTGATTAGTCTGGAACAGGTCGAAAATTACCCGAAAGAATCGGGCAGAGAAGACGCGCCGGAAAAAAACTGGCGCAACCGCCGCAAAGGAATCGCCGAAGCCGATGATAAAAATATCAGCAAATGGATGCCCGAAGATTTGATGAATATCGCGCAGAGAAATGTTAAATAGTGAGCAGTAAGCGGTGAGCAGTAAATGAAACAAAAACTGCTTACTGCTCACCGCTTACTGCCAACTGATTTATGAAAGCAGTTTATATCAAAGAATTCGGCGGCGCGGAAAATCTCGAACTCCGTGAAGTCGAAAACCCTTCAAAACCTGAAAATTCACAAGTTCTTGTAAAAATAAAAGCATCAGGAATAAATCGTGCGGACATTTTGCAGCGCAAGGGTTTTTATCCCGCGCCGAAAGGTTTTCCCGAACGCATTTTGGGTTTGGAATTTGCGGGTGAAGTCGCGGAAACGGGCGAAAATGTTACGGATTTCAAGATCGGCGACAGAGTTTTCGGCATCACGGCGGGCGGCGGAAATGCGGAAATGATTTTGACGGAAGACGCTCACCTTGCAAAAATCCCCGAAAATCTGAGTTTTACGGAAGCCGCGACTATTCCCGAAGTTTTTATCACGGCAAATGACGCGATTTTTACGCAGGGTGAATTAAAATCAGGCGAAACGCTTCTGATTCACGCTGTCGGTTCCGGCGTTGGTTTGGCAGCTTTGCAACTGGCAAAAGCAAAAGGCGCACGAGTTTTCGGAACTTCGCGCACCGCGACAAAGCTCGAAAAATGCAAGGAATTCGGACTCGATCAAGGTATTGTGACGGGCGGCGATGCGGTGAAAGACAATCCGAAAATTTTTGCCGAATTGACGGATTATTTCACGGATAATAAAGGCGTTGACGTAATTCTCGATTTAGTCGGCGCGAGTTATTTTGCGGCAAATCTCGAAAGCATTGCATTAAAAGGTCGCCTTATTTTGGTCGGACTTGTCGGCGGACGAAAAGCGGAAATCGATCTCGGAATCGCTTTGTCAAAACGTCTGAAAATCATCGGCACGGTTTTGCGTTCGCGTTCCGGCAAGGAAAAAGCGGAAGCGACTAAATCTTTTATCGAAAATGTTTTACCTCTGATCGAAGCGGGAAAAATAAAGGCGAATCCGGACAAAATTTTTAAGGCGGAAAACGCCGGCGAAGCGCACAAATATATGGAATCTAACGAGAGTTTCGGAAAGATTATTCTGGAATTTTAAAGGAATTTAATTTTTCACGCAAAAGGGCAAACCAAGAGCAAGGATTTTAAGCAGGTGAGCAGACGTTTTTCAAAAAATGGACAAGCCGAGCTAAGAGGACACTAAAATTCCCTGTCACAAAAAACCTTTCGCCGGTGTTTTCTTTTTAAGGCTTATTGTCACCGGAAATTCAAACGAAACCAAAATTATATTTTCTGCGTAAGTTATGTCTGAAAGGCAATCAGTCGTTTTCAATCGGAATCATAAATTTTCTAAAAATTAAGGAGCTATGCTAATGAATAGACGGGATTTTATTGCAAAAGGTGCGTTTGCGCTCGGTGCGGTAGCGACAAGTGATTTATGGATTGGTAAGATATTAGCAGGAGAAAAAGTTACGATGGCTAATTCATTACTCGACACATATTTTCACGTCTCGCAAGGCGATATTAAAAAAGTTTTAGCGGCAAGTTTGGCAAAAGGTGCTGAATTTGCCGATGTTTTTTTTGAATACCGGATTTCTTCAAATCTTTCGTTTGAAGAAGATACGGTAAAATCCGCCAGGCGCGGAATTGTTCAGGGCGTTGGGATTCGCGCCGTCAAAGGCGATCAGATCGGGTTTGCTTTTTCGGAAGAACTGACGCTCGAAAAAATGCTCGAAGCGGCAAATGCGGCGGCAGCAATCGCGGCGGACAATACGGCGAAAGCGCGGATTATGCCGATCGGTGTGCTGAAACCGAAGAATCTTTACAAGATCAAAGATCTTGCCACAACTGCCGATTTGACGAAAAAACTCGAATTTATCAAAGAGGCAAACGAAGCGGCGAAGAAATACGATTCAAAGATCGTCCGCGTCAATATCGGTTTTAACGACGAAGTAAAACACGTCGCATACTTTAACAGCGACGGCGTGTACTGGGAAGATTCGCAGCCGATGTTTATGTTTCAAACCGTCTGCATCGCCGAAGAAAACGGGCGGCGCGAAACGGGCTACACGGGCGGCGGCGGTCGCATCGGGCTGGAATATTTCAACCAGAAACGCAAAGCGTCCGACATCGCAAAAGACGCGGCGCGTCTTGCCGTGCTGAATCTTTCGGCGGTCGAGATCGAAGCCGGAATGCAGACGGTCGTTCTGGGAAATTCGGAAAGCGCGGTTCTCTTGCACGAAGCGGTCGGACACGGGCTTGAAGCGGATTTTAATTATAAAAAACTCTCAAATTATTCGGGCAGAGTCGGCGAAAAGGTTGCGAGCGATCAATGCACGGTCGTGGACGAAGGCTTGTTTGAAAATATGCGCGGCACGATTAATGTTGACGACGAAGGCAATGCGCCGCAAAGCACCGTTTTGATCGAAAACGGCATCTTGCGCGGTTATATGAACGACCGGATTTCGGCGAAAAAACTCGGCGTAAAATCGAGCGGAAACGGTCGCCGTCAGGCATACAATTTCCCGCCGATGCCGCGTATGACCAATACATATTTGCGCAACGGCAAATATTCCGAAGACGAAATCTTGAAATCGGTTAAAAAAGGAATCTACGCGAAAGGCTTTACGGGCGGAAACGTTGATATTACGAAAGGCGATTTTACGTTTAGCTGTTCGGAAGCGTATTTGATCGAAAACGGCAAAATTACCGCGCCCGTTAAAGGCGCGACGCTGGTCGGCAACGGTCCCGACGTAATGACGAAAGTGGCAATGGTCGGCAACGATCTGAAATTTACCGACGGCGGCTGGACGTGCGGTAAAAACGGACAGATGGTTCCGGTCGGAATGGGAACGCCGACGGTCAAGGTTTCGGAAATCACGGTCGGCGGCACGAAAGTTAAAGGAAAAGCAGAATAAGGAGGCAACGGATTTAGGATTTTGGAATGCGGATTTGGGATTTTTTTAATTTCAATCCGAAATCCGAAATCACCAATCCGAAATCGTTATGAATGATTACAGAAATTTAGCGTCCGAACTCGTTTCTGCTTTGAAAAAGCAAGGTGCGGATGCGGCAGATGTTTATATTGTTTCGTCGGACGGTTTTAATACGACCGTGCGGCTCGGTGAAATTGAAAGACTCCAGCAATCAACTTCCAAAGGTTTGGGGTTGAGAGTTTTCAAAAACGGCGCGACCGCGCTCACCTTTACGACCGATTTTCAGGGAAAAACGGTTCAGGATTTGGTGAAGGAAACGCTCGAAATCGTCAAGGTTTCCAATGCCGATAAGTTTAACGGACTGGCACCGAAGGAATTTTTGGGCGAACACAAAGGCAAAATGATGCTTTTTGATGAATCAATTGCGAAACTCACGCCGGAAAAGAAAATCGCGATGGTCAAGGAAATGGAAGATGCGGGCAGAAGTTTCGATAAACGCATCACCAATTCAAACGGCGCGAGCTGGTCGAATTCGGTCGGGCAAATCACGCTGGCAAATTCCGACGGTTTTGTCGGGCAATATCAGACAACCATTGCAAGTATGTCGGTCGGTCTTTTGGCGGAAGAGGACGGCGTAAAACAGCGCGACGGCTGGTACACTTTTAACCGCTTTTTCAAAAATCTCGCCTCGCCGAAATCAGTCGGCGAAGAAGCGGCGCGGCGAACAATTCGGCGTTTGGGAGGCAAAAAAGTCAAATCGCAAGCCGTTCAGGTCGTGCTTGATCCTGACGTGGCGAGCGATTTTGTCGGGATGATCTTCGGCGCGGCTTCAGGCAGCAGCATTTACCGACGTTCGTCATATCTGGTTGATAAAGTCGGCGAGCAAGTCGCTGCGCCTTCGATCACGATCATTGACGACGCGACGATGGAAGACGGTTTGGCTTCGCGCCCCTTTGATGCCGAAGGCGTAAAATCTTCAAATGTAACGGTTATCGAAAACGGTGTTTTAAAAACTTACGTTTGCGATTCGTATTCGGCAAGGCGTTTGAATGCAAAAGTTACGGGAAATGCGGTACGGAGTTATCAAGGTGCGCCAAGCGTTGGCGCGACGAATCTTTTTCTGAAAAACGGTAAAACCGATCCGAAAGATATTATCAAATCCGTCAAAAACGGACTTTATCTGACGGAAATGTTCGGTTCGGGTGTGAACAATGTTACCGGCGACTTTTCGCAGGGCGCAAGCGGTTACTGGATTGAAAACGGGGAGTTGTCGTATCCCGTTCAGGAAATCACGATTGCCGGAAATGTCCTGAAGGTTTTGAAAAACGTGCAGATGATCGGCAACGATCTGAGTTTCAAACTCGGAAGCACCGCTTCGCCGACGCTGCTTATCGGAGAAATGACGGTCGGCGGCGAATAGAAAAAAGCGATTTCTGCTTAAATCATAAATGCTGTAAAATCTTTCAATTGAAAGATTTTACAGCATTTATTTTTTCGGTAAAAATATAAAGTTATGAATGAAGCGTCTTTACCCGATCTGACACAAGTTTATCTTTTGCTCGCAAATAATGGAAAAATCGAAAAACCGGAAGGCGGCGAACGGTTTTGGAGCAAATCGGGCGAAGAATTGGACAAGATCGGCGAGAATTGGCTGATTACGGAATATGAATTTACAGAAGACTGGAAAAGCCGGGAAATGCACCCGAACGGCGAAGAAATCGTCTATCTTTTATCGGGTGCGATGGATTTGATTTTGGAAACGGGCGAAAACCGCCGAAAAATCGAACTGCGCGAAAAAGGTCTGGTCGTTATTCCTCGCGAAACTTGGCACACGGCAAAAGTTTTGGAACCGAGCAAAATGCTGTTTATAACTCTGGGGAAAGAAACGAAACATCGGCAACTTTGAATAAATTCTGATGCAATATGCCTGGTATGATTTTATCGGCTCGATCGGAGTCGCGACGATAATTCTCACGTATATTCTGCTGCAAACCGAGCGGATAAAAAGCGAGAGTTTGATCTATTCCGTTTTAAATGCGTTCGGCGCGGGCTTAATCGTTTTTTCGCTCGTTTACAGTTTTAATTTTGCCGCTTTCGTCGTCGAATCGCTCTGGGTTTTGATCAGTTTATACGGCATCGGGAAATATTTTTTTAAGAAAAACAGAACCTAATAAATTGGACAAAATACTTTAAAATTGTCCACAGATAAACTTAAATGTTTTTTTGATTTTTTGAAATCTGAAATTTCAAATCTCAAATTAATCTTTAACAATCCGTGTTTATCTCTGTGGATAAATTTTGTTTTTTAACTTAATCAAGTTAAATTATTCCAACTGGAAAAATTCAGTTAAAAAATTTCCGTCAAACGCGCGTTTATCGGCGCGATATTTTTTGGTAAATTATTACAGATGACTGCAAAATCGAGTTTAAAAAAATCAAAAAAGCCTTTAAGCTGCACGCGCAAAACTTCTTTGACAAAGGAGCAGTTTGCCGAGCTTTACCGTTTTATCAAAATGACGCGCCGTTTTGACGAAATAACCGTTCGTTTGAAACGCCAGTCGAAATTGACGGGCGGAGTTTTTACTTCTTTGGGGCAGGAAGCGACCGCTGTCGGAACGGCGTTTGCGCTCGAACCGCAGGATTTTATCGCGCCATTGATTCGCGACATCGGCGCGGTTTTTGTTAAAGGAATAAGCCCGCGTGTGATTTTCGCGCAGTATTTGGGCAAGGCAAACGCACCTTCACGCGCGACGGACGTGCAGTTTCATTTTGCCGATCTGGAAAAAGGTTTCGTCGGTCCGATCTCGCACCTCGGCGATATGATTCCGGTGATGACCGGAGTTTTGCTGGCATCGCGAATGAAAAAGGAAAACAGAGTCGCGGTCGCATATATCGGCGAAGGCGCGTCTTCGACCGGAGCGTTTCACGAAGGCATAAATTTCGCCGCCGTTCAGAAATTGCCGCTTATCACGATCATCGAAAACAACGGTTACGCGTATTCGACACCGACAAAAAATCAATGCGCGGCGAACGCATTTGTTGATAAAGCAATCGGTTACGGCATTCTCGGTTTGCAGTGCGACGGCAATGACATTGTCGCTTGTTACGAAACGATGAAATCTGCTCTCGAACACGCGCGTTCGGGAAAAGGTTCGGTTCTGCTCGAAGTTTTAACATATCGCCGCAAAGGACACGCCGAACACGATAATCAAAGCTATGTTCCCAAAGGCGAAATTGAATTTTGGGCGGAAAATAATGATCCGATGACGCGTTTTGAAAGATTTTTGCGCGAAGAAAAAATCTTGTCCGAAGAAGAAATGAAAAAAATTGTCGCGGAAGTTTCCGATTATCTGGAAAGCGAACTGGCAATTGCCGATGAAGCGGGTTTTCCCGAACCCGTTTCGGCGGCGTATGACGTTTTTGATAACCGGAGCGTAAAACCGGCGTTTAAGAAAAAAATATTGGAGAGATAAAAGTGAAAAAGTGAAAAAGTGAAAAAGTTATTTTTCAGTTTAATCAGTCGAACTTTTTTACATTTTCACTTTTCAAACTTTTTTACATTAAATTATGGGTGTTGTTCAGAGAAGATTAACAAAAACATTTAAGGAATTTTTTGATTCGGGTAAATCAAGCGGAATTTTGCTGATTATCTGCACGGTGATTTCGTTGATTATCGCCAACTCGATTCTCGGCGAAAATTATCTGAAATTTTGGCAGATGTATGTCGGAAATCTCAGCATCGAGCATTGGATCAACGATCTGCTGATGGCGATCTTCTTTCTGCTGATCGGTCTGGAACTCAAGCGCGAACTCTACGTCGGCGAACTGTCGAACCTGAAAAACGCGATGCTGCCGATCTTCGCCGCAATCGGCGGAGTCGCTCTGCCCGCATTGATTCATTTAGCATTCAATATCGGAACGCCGACGCAAGCCGGAATCGGGATTCCGATGGCAACCGACATCGCTTTTGCGCTCGGCATTCTGGCGATTTTAGGGGATCGCGTGCCGGCTTCGCTCAAGGTTTTTCTGGCGGCACTGGCGGTCATTGACGATTTGGTAGCAATTATCGTCATCGCTATTTTCTATACGACCGGATTTTCGGCGATGTATCTGCTGGGTGCGCTCGGCATTTTCGTTGTTTTGCTGATTCTCGGCAAACTCCGCGTTTTATCGCTCGTTCCTTACTTGATCGGCGGTGCGATTATGTGGTATCTGATGCTCAAATCCGGCGTTCACGCGACGATTGCGGGCGTTTTACTTGCCTTTACCATTCCTTTTTCCGGCAAAGCCGAAGACGAAGATTCGCCGTCGCATTATCTCGAACATCTTCTTCATAAACCGGTTTCCTTTATCATTCTGCCGATTTTCGCGCTTGCCAATACGGGCGTTATAATTAATGCCGCTTCGATCCAAACTTTGACAAATGCTAATGAAATCGGGATTATCGGCGGTTTGGTTTTGGGTAAACCGATCGGTATTCTTCTTTTGAGTTTTATTGCCGTCGCTTTCGGCATATCGCGTCTGCCGCTCGATCTGAACTGGAAACACGTTTTCGGCGCGGGATGTTTGGGCGGAATCGGTTTTACAATGTCTATTTTTATTACGAATCTTGCTTTTACCGGAAATTTGACGGAAATAAACGGTTCGAAAATGGCGATTCTGCTCGCGTCTTTAATTGCCGGAATCGGCGGTTATACGTGGCTTAAATTATTCGGTCAGCCGACCCGATTTGATTCCGATGCGGACACAATGGATTATATGGTAGATAACGGAGATTAATCCGGTTTTCAAATTAAAATAATAACAGGAGAATTTTTTTGTATGGAGTTTGACGAGTTCAGCAATTTGGAAAATTTAATTCCCGACCGCGCAGAGATGGAATGCGAAGATTGGTTTGCCCAAGCCGATCGTCTTTTAAATGAAGGTTCGATTGCTCCGGCGGTTGATAAACTGACGCAAATCTTAAAGCGCAATCCGCATTTCGGCAAAGCGTATAATCATCTCGGCTGGGTTTATGAAACAAAATATAAAAACACCGTCCGCGCCGAAGAGTATTACCGGGCAGCGATGAGATACGCGCCGCATTACAACGCTTCGTATTTAAATTACAGCTATCTGTTATCGAATTTGGGGCGTTTTGATGAATTAAAAGCGCATCTCGATAAACTTTCCCAACTTCCGGGAATTGCCAAAGATACGGTTTTTAATGAATACGCGATAATGTATGAAATGCAGGGAAATCCGCAGGTGGCGATGGATTATTACGAAAAAGCCGCGATTGTAACCTTAGACAGCACAAAGCTCGATAAATACAAAGACGGAATCAATCGCTGCCGCAGCAAACTGGATTTGCTCAGTCCGCCGAACCGTTTTGCCAATTGATCGTATTAAAGATAGATGAAAAAAGTGAACTTTATCAGTATTCCGTTTAAGATCGAAGCTCACCATGGCTTGAGTCAGGCTGACGGGCTGGCAAAGATTTCTTCCGCCGGAATCGTACTGGAATTTGAAACGAAAATTTTCGGACTTCTTAATACGGGTATCAAAGAAGTTCGTCTGCCGCTCGAAGAGATCTCGGGCGTGGAGTTTAAAAAAGGCTTTTTCAAATACGGCACGAAGATCGAAATCAGGATGCAATCCTTCTTAAAACTCAGCGAAGTTCCGAATCAGGACGGGAAAATAATTTTGCAAATCCCGCGCGATCAGCACGAAGAGG
>CAYUGW010000097.1:0-10306 GCA_964444245.1 uncultured Blastocatellaceae bacterium
AGGCGAAGATTTTACCACGCCGGTCAGTTCGATCTACGGACCGAAAACGATGATTATCAATGAATACGCCGGTTCGGGCGGCGATCTGTTGCCGTGGTTATTTAAAAAAGCAAATATCGGAAGTCTCGTCGGCAAACGCACGTGGGGCGGTTTAGTCGGAATTTACACTTATCCGGTTTTGATTGACGGCGGCGGCGTAACCGCGCCGCGCGTTGCTTTCAGAAATGAAAAAGGCGAACTCGATATTGAAAACAAAGGTGTTGCGCCCGATCTCGATGTTGATCTCGATCCGAAAATGTGGCGCGCCGGGCGCGATATTCAGCTCGAAAAAGCGGTTGAAGTAACGCTTACCGAGCTAAACCGCAACCCGCAGAAAAAACCGGCAAACGGGGCATTTCCGAATTATCAAAAACCGTAAAAGTCAAAATTTTTCGGCGATGAAAAGTTTTGAGTCGGTAAAAAGTTATAAACAAAGTTTGCACCTAAAAGAGCGGTGGCAGAGCCGACCTTCCAGACCTGTTATTATTTCTAACTTGTCTCGATAAACTTTATCTTGTAATGAAGATGAAGTTTACAAATCAAGTTAAAAAAGATTTCAGGTCAGGAAGGTCGGCTCTGCTGCCGCTCTTCGTTAAAATACTAAATACCTTAACTTTTTATTGAGGCATTGCTAATCAGCAACCAAAAAAAATGTTGACTATTAATTAATTCAAGTGTTTAATGTATTTGGACTGTCGCTTTTTTCCATTTAACAACTTTTCTTCGCTTGATTTTCTTCAATGATTCTCAATAAAAAAAAACTGGTATCTTTACTGTTTTTTTATTTATATTTTGTTTTAATCAGTTGCCTGACTTTATTCGGTCAGTATCGGTTTGATACCTGGACGACGGATAACGGTCTGCCGCAGAACGGTGTTCGCCGGATTACGCAAACGCCGGACGGTTATCTGTGGTTCACGACCTTTGACGGGCTTGTCCGATTCGACGGGTTGCGTTTTACGACCTTTAATAAGAGCAATACGAAAGGCATTATCAACAACCGCTTTACCGACATTTATTCCGATAAAGACGGGACGATTTTTGCCGCGACGATGGAAGGCGGCGTTTTAACCGTTTACCGCAACGGAAATTTTTCGTCATTTACCTCGGATCAAACTCCCGGTCATTACATTAAAAAGATCAAACCCGACAGCGAAGGCAGAGTCCGCTTTTTGATGGAAGACGAAGATAGAGAAACGGAAAGCTGGTATTATCTGGAAAATAATCAATTTGTCTTCAGCGAAAAACAAAATAAAGATAGAACTAAACTCGAATACCGCGGAAAATCCGGCACGCGCTGGACGGTTTCGCCGACTGAAATAATCGAAAACCGGAACGGAAATCGGATAAATCATTCATATCAAATAAAGAGTTTTAATTTTAAGTTTTTACAGGAAGTTTTTGAAGACAGTAAAGGCAGATTTTGGATCGGCGGGGTTAATTTATTTCTGTTGGAAAACGGAAAAGTCAGAAGCTTCGGCGAAAATGAAGGTTTTCCGGTAAATGCCGATTTTCATTCATTTTGGGAAGAATCCGACGGCAGCGTCTGGTTTGCCAACGGCGGCAGATTAGCTCCGGGCGCGGGACTCGTCCGCTATCAAGACGAACAATTTTCAATGTTCGGAACGGACGCGGGGCTTTCCGATACGAGTATTTTCGATGTTTTCAAAGACCGCGAAGAAACTATCTGGCTGGCGACAAACAAGGGACTGAACCGTTTAAAAAAGAAAATAATTAATGCCTACTCGGTCAAGGACGGATTGGATAATACGGAAGTTTATCCGATTTACCGCGACAGCAAAGATAATATCTGGGTAGGAACGATCAAGGGACTCAATCTTTATCGCGACGGAAAATTCGAGCCTGTCTTTCTGCAACCTTCGCGTCTGGACGTTGCCGGGCATACCATCTGGAGAAACGGCGAAGTTACGGTGCAATCGCTGATGGAAGACAGGAATGGGAAAATGTGGATCGGTGTTCCGGGCGGTGTTTTTGTTGCCGCGGGCGGCAAGACCGCAATGCTGAAACAAAGTGAATCGCACCACGTTTCGGCAATTCTGGAAGATAAAAGCGGAAGAGTTTGGGTAACGAGCGATAAAGGAATCTTGATGTTTCAAGATTATGAATTAAAAAATGCCTATACGATTAAAGACGGTTTGCCGCACAACTTTATGACCGTAATTCACGAAGATTCGCGCGGACGGCTCTTGTTCGGCGGAATGGGCGGTTTGTCGGAATTTAAGGAAGGCAGATTTATCAATTACACGAAAAACGAAGGATTAACGGGAAATTATGTTCGTTCGATTTATGAAGACGCGCAGGAAACGCTCTGGATCGGAACTTATGATGAGGGTTTAAGCCGTTTTAAAAACGGAAGTTTTGTCAATTACAAAACCGAAGACGGTTTATACAACAACGGTGTTTTTGCCATTCAAGAAGACCGCTCGGGATATTTCTGGATCAGCTCGAATCGCGGAATTTATCGCGTCCGGCGGCAGGAATTAAACGATTTTGCCGAAGGACACATCGAGAAAATAAACAGCATCGGATACGGCAAGGAAGACGGTATGCTCAACAGCGAATGCAACGGCGGCAGACAGCCTGCCAGCATTCGGGACAAAGACGGGAAATTCTGGTTTCCGACGCAGGACGGCGTGGTTGTCGTTGATTCCGAAATAGAGAGCGAAAATTTACTGCCGCCGTCGGTCGTTATCGAATCCGTGACGGTCGAACGCAAACAGGTTGATTTTCGCAGCGGAATCACAATCGAACCCGGACAAAAAAATATCGAAATCGGTTATACGGGCTTGAGTTTAATCAAATCCGGGCAAATAAAATTTAAATATAAACTCGAAGGACACGATCCGGATTGGATCGATGCCGGAACGCAGCGCACCGCTTATTATTCTTACTTGCCGCCCGGAAATTATAAGTTTTCGGTAAAGGCTGCAAACAGCAACGGGATTTGGAATGAAACCGGCGCGAATATCGAATTGAAACTCAAACCGTTTTTTTACCAGACAAACTCGTTTTATCTGTTATGCGCTCTCGGCGCTGTTCTTTTGTTTTTCGTGATCTGGATGATCAGCGTTCATCAACTGAGATCACGTGAGAGACGTTTGACCAAATTGGTTTCCGAAAAAACTCTCGAACTCGAAAAAGCCAATGAAAATCTGCTTCATCTGGCAAATCACGACGGATTGACGCAGGTTGCCAACCGCCGTTATTTTGAAGAGTTTTTATCTAATGAATGGAATCGTGCAGTTCGCGCCAAAACCGGGATTTCCCTGATTCTTCTCGATATTGACCATTTCAAACTTTTCAATGACACTTACGGACATCAACCCGGCGATGAATGCCTGAAAAGGGTTGCCGCCGCTTTGAAGAAAACGATAAATCGTCCGACCGATCTGGTTGCCAGATTCGGCGGCGAAGAATTTGCCGTTATTTTAGGCGGAACCGATGCGGAAGGTGCGTTTAACATCGCCGAACAAGCACTGGAAAATATCCGAAGCCTGAAAATCCCGCACGCTACATCTTACACCTCCGATCATTTAACGATCAGCCTTGGCGTGGCGACCGTCTTTGCGGATATTAATGCCAACGAAACCGATTTAATAAAAGCCGCCGACAAAGCACTCTATCAAGCCAAAGCCATAGGACGCAATCGCATTTTTACTTTCGATTTTTTCACGCAAACCTCGACCGGCGATGATATTCTGGATCAAGATCATATTCTGATAAATTAATATTTTCGTAAAAATAAAAACCGGACATCCATTGCAAGATAAAAAGTTAAAGAAAAAATCGAAACTGCATCCGCGAAATAAGCATCACGGGCGGTATGATTTCACGGAATTGATTAATGTCTGTCCGGAACTGGCTGATTTTGCCGCGCCGAATATTTACGGTGAAGAATCAATTGATTTTGCCGATCCGAAAGCCGTCAAAATCTTGAACAAATCATTATTAAAACATTTCTACGGTATTGATTTTTGGGAAATTCCCGAAAATTATTTATGTCCGCCGATTCCCGGCAGAGCCGATTATATTCATTACGTCGCCGACCTTTTGGCGAGCAAAAACGACGAACACATACCGACCGGAAAGCGCGTAAAATGTCTCGACATCGGCGTTGGCGCAAATTGCGTTTATCCGATCATCGGCAGCAGAGAATACGGCTGGTCATTTGTCGGCTCCGACATTGATCCGGTTTCGATTGCGTCTGCGAACAAAATTATTGAAAGCAATCCGTTTTTAAAAACCGCCGTCGAATGCCGTCTGCAAAGAGATGCGAAACGTATTTTTCGCGGGATTATCAAGCCGGGCGAACTGTTTGATCTTTCGATCTGCAATCCGCCGTTTTACGCGTCGGCGACGGAAGCCCGGCAGCGAACGCTCAAAAAATTGTCGAACTTGAACAACAAAAAAATAATGAAACCGGTCAGAAATTTCGGCGGACAAAACCGCGAAATCTGGTGCGAAGGCGGCGAAGAAAAATTTGTCGAAAATATGATCGGTGAAAGCGCGCAATTTAAAAATTCCTGCTTCTGGTTTACGACGCTGGTTTCAAAACAATCGAATCTCAAGAGCATTTACGCCGCGCTCAAACTTGCCGGAGTCTTTGAATCGGAAACAATTCCGATGGGACAGGGAAATAAGATCAGCCGTCTGGTCGCCTGGACTTTTCTCGACGAAAGAGAGCAAAAAGATTGGAAATATTTAAGATGGAGCTGAAAAAAACGGGTTTGACTGCGAAATCGCTTAGATAAAAGAGCTGCTCTAAGCAAAATTATCATAAAATAATTTGCTTCTAAAAGACGTAATCGGCTAGACTTTTCTTTTATGAGTTTCGCCAATCTAGCCAGAATTTTGACCGACGCGGGGCGCGAATTTTACCGGCGCGGCTGGGTTTTCGGCACGAGCGGCAATTTCAGCGCGAAGGTTTCCGCCAATCCTCTGCAAATCTGCATCACGGCAAGCGGCAATGACAAGGGAAATCTGGACGAAACAAATTTTTTGGAAATTGACGATAACGCCGATGTTTTGCAGGGCTTCGGTGCGCCTTCCGCCGAAACTCTGCTGCATCTGACGATCTATCGTTTAAAGCCGAAAACCGGCGCGATTCTGCACACGCATTCGGTTTGGGGAACGATCTTGTCCGACGCTTTTTACGCGGAAGGCGCAATCGAGATCGAAGGCTACGAAATGCTCAAAGGTCTGGCGGGCGTGAAAACTCATAAACACCGCGAAAAAGTTCCCGTCATCGAAAATTCGCAGGATTACATCGCGCTGGCGCACGTGATCGAAAACGTCATTCGCGAAAATCCCGAAATTCACGGCGTATTTTTGCGCCGCCACGGACTTTATACGTGGGGCAAAAGCATTGCGGAAGCCCGCCGGCACATCGAAATCTTTGAGTTTTTATTTGAGGTTTTAGGCAGAAGTTTAAAGTAGTTGGAAAATTAAATCTATGGAAAAAATGGATATTGCGGAAAAGACAATGATGCGTTTCGGAAAAATTAACGAAATGGATAAATCTTTTGATATAGAATATTGGCAAAGACAAACCTCAAATGAAAGACTTTCGGCGGTTCTGGAAATGATTGTGTCTTATCATTTGAGAAAAGGCGGTAAAGATGAACTCAGACTTCAAAGAACTGTTGAAAATTTTCAACGAAAATAAAGTTAAATATCTGATAATCGGTGGTTATGCGGTTTCAGAATACTCGGAACCGCGTTATACGAAAGATTTAGATATTTGGATTGAAGCATCAGAAGAAAATAGTGAAGAAGTTTATAAATCTTTAAAAGAATTCAAAGCACCCTTACTTAATTTAACACCAACGGATTTTGCTCAAGAAGGAGCGTTTTTATCAAATGGGAGTACCGCCCGTGCGGATTGATATTTTAATGTCTATTGAGGGAATGTCATTTTCTGATGCTTGGAAAGAACGAAATGATATTGATTTTTTCGGAGTTCAGGCAAGCTTTATTTCTATTGATGATTTGATTAGATCAAAAAAAATAGCTGCAAGACCGCAAGATTTAATTGATGTAGAAAACCTTTTAATTGCAAAAAAATTGAAAGAAGATATTTAAATTATGGCAATAGTAAATATACCCGACAAAAATACGACGTTGCGCGAAGCCGGCGAAATCAAACAATATCTCGGAAAAATCGGCATTGATTACGAAAGATGGCAGGCAAGTTATGACATTTCGCCCGATGCTTCGGATCAGGAAATTTTGCAGGCTTACCGGGCGGAAATCGAAAAGCTGAAATTAAAAGGCGGCTATGTGATGGCGGATGTCGTTAATATTGGTCCTGATACGCCGAATCTTCAATCCTTGCTCGATAAATTCAATAAAGAACACTGGCACGATGAAGACGAAGTTCGTTTTATTATCAAGGGGCGCGGAATTTTTTATATTGCGCCGGAAAACGCGGAAGTCGTTTCAATCGAAGTAGAAGCCGGAGATTTGATTCGTGTGCCGCGCGGAACACATCATTGGTTTAATTTATGCGAAGATATGACGGTTCGCGCCATCCGGCTTTTTCAAAATCCTGCGGGCTGGACTCCGTTTTACACCGAAAGCGGAACGGACGAAAAATATCAGCCGCTTTGTTTGGGAGCAGGTTATATTCCGGCAGCACAATGAATATTGATTTCTTGAATGTTGATTTAGAAATTGAATCAAAAAATGATTTACAAATTATAGTTAATGAGCTTGGAAAAGATTGTTCTCTTTCAATTTATGATAAAAATGAAAGCGGGAATAATTCTGCTGTTTTTTCACACCGGGCAGCATTTAATGATTATTCAATAAATGTAATTATTTCTTTATTTTGCGATTCAATTGAGAATTTATCTCCAAAAGCAAGAGATGTTTGGAATTCGTGTCGCATACGAAAATTTGATGCCGGATTTGAAAGCGGGAATTTCCCTGAGAATTTTCAATCTGAGATCCGAGCCGATATTATAAAACGAGTAGCTGCTCTTGGCGCAAGTATTGCCATAACAATTTATCCGATAAATGATTAAAGTAATTCTTCTGGACATCGAAGGCACGACCACGCCGATTGATTTTGTTCACAAAACGCTTTTTCCGTTTGCGAAAAATAAAGTCAGCGATTTTGTCGGGCAAAATTTTGCCGAAATTCAAGAAGAAATCGCCGCGCTTAAAAGCGAATATAAAAAGGATTTTCTCAATCAGATTTACGGCAGAAATTTCGACGGAAATGCGCCCGAATCAATCGCCGAATATCTGAAATTCTTGATCGAAACCGACCGCAAATCTACGCCGCTGAAATCAATTCAGGGTAAAATCTGGCAGAAAGGCTACGAATCCGGTGAATTGAAATCGGAAATTTACGAAGATGTTCCACGCGCTTTCGAGCGTTGGCAGGCAGAAAATAAAACAATCGCCATTTATTCTTCGGGCAGCCGTTTGGCGCAGAAACTTCTATTTAAATATACTAAAGTTGGCGATCTAACTCCTTTTATTTCAGCGTATTTCGACACAAATGTTGGCGGAAAACGCGAGGTTGAAAGTTATCGGCGAATTGCCTGTGGAAAAAGTTTTCCACCTGTGGAAAACTTTTTGTTTATATCCGATGTCGCGCAGGAATTAGACGCGGCAAAACGAGCGGGTTTTCAAACGATGCTTGCCGTTCGACCGGGAAACAATTTAACTGAGAACACGGATAATTACGAAATAATCTATGATTTTGACGGATTATGACGGCGGAAGTTGAACTGCCGCCCGCGACGGCATCCGAGCGGTCAGGTTCAATAATGGGGTTGGGCTTTAGCAAAAACTGTAGAGGCGAATATTTCTAATCGCCTCTACAAACCAGTCGGCTTATTGAATAAATGCCGATGCAACCGGAATATCATCGGGAATACCGAACTGCCGATAAACTGCTTGCGAATTTGAATTTTGTAAAATGTAATAAACGCCCGCTCTCCACACGGCAAAATCTGTCCGTCCGTCGCCGTCGTAATCGCCTGCGACAACCCGGTCGCTGCTCAAGCCCCAATACACGTAACGCGCCTGATTATCCGAGCTTTGCAGAACATACCAAACGCCGTCGCGGTAAACAGTGAGATCCGTTTTGCCGTCGCCGTCAAAATCTCCTGATATTCGTTTATCCGTTGCCAGCCCCCAATACTCGAAACGCGCCTGACCGTTTGAACTTTGAAGGATATACCAGATGCCGTTTGAAGGACGGAAAACCGCCGCATCCATTCGTCCGTCGCCGTCAAAATCTCCGCGTAACGCTTCATCTCCCGCGATTCCCCAGGGAATTACCGTATAATTTTCAGGCGCAGACGACGGAATATAATAGTAAAGACTCTGCTGTCCGGCACTTGCGCCTTTTCGATAAACCGCCAAATCCGCTTTTCCGTCGCCGTCCCAATCACCGACAATCCGCGGATCGTCGCCGGTGTTGCCGAATTGATAAGAGAGAAGCGAATTGGTCGCCGATTGCAAAATGTAAAAATAAGCCTGATCTCCCGAAACATTTTCGCGCCAGACGGCAATGTCCGTGCGCCCATCGCCGTCATAATCGGCAGGAACCAACTTGTCGGTCGGTAAACCTAATTCCATAGTGTAAAAGCTGGTCGGATTATTTGCACCCGACGGATTGATAAACCAAGTTCCGTTGCGGAAAATGCTTAAATCTGTTCTGCCGTCGCCGTCAAAATCAAACGCAGCGGCGGGGTCAGGGGTGCGCTGCCACGCCGCGCCGCCGTCATTTGTCGAGTTAGCAGTTAAACGAGTCGGATCTGTGCCGTCGGCGTTCATCACGTAAATCTCGAAGTTGTTGACATTATCGCGGTTTGTAGTAAAAGCGATTTTAGTGCCGTCCGGCGACCACTCCGGACTATTATCAAATGCCGGATTATTTGATAAATTGACCAGATTGCCGCCATCGGCATCTATCGTGAAAATATCATAGTTACCCTTTCGGTTACTTTCAAAAGCGATTTTCGAGCTGTCTGGCGACCACTTCGGACGGCTGTCTTGAGCCGGATTGTTTGATAAATTAATCTGATTGCTGCCATCGGCGTTTATCACGAAAATATCATTGTTACCGTCGCGGTATGAAAAAAAAGCGATCTTCGAGCCGTCGGGCGACCACACCGGATTTGCTTCAGCTGCCGGATGATGGGTTAAATTTACTTCATTCGAGCCATCCACGTTCATCACGCAAATGTCGTCATTGGCTCCCGGCGGAGTGCCGTTATACGGGCGTGAACATAAAAATGCAATCCGCGAGCCGTCAGGCGAAAACCTCGGAGAAGCATCATAAAGACTATTTGTGGTCAATCTGGTCTGATTTGTGCCGTCAGCGTTCATCAGATATATTTCGTGAGAAAAAGCATAGACAATTTTTGTGCCGTCGGGCGACCAGTCCGGATCGAAGCTGTGGCTATTCGTTAGTCTGACTTGATTTGACCCGTCAGCATTCATTGTGTAAATTTCGGTATTGGTAGTGGTATTATATCTTAAAAAAACGATTTTTCTTCCGTCGGGCGACCACTGCGGATAACGGTCATTTGCCGGGTTGTTCGAAATGTTTGTTTGATTCGAGCCGTCCGGATTCATGGTAAAAATCTCGTCGTTTCCGGTGCGATTACTTACAAAAGCGATTTTGCCGTTCGCGCCTTTCGAGGGCGCGAACAATGAAGCCTTCGGCTCAGCCGTCAAGCGCGCCGTCGCGCCTGAAAGATTCGCGTCGCCGGCTTTGAAGTTGCCGCTGTTTGTGTAGTTTGCGGGCTGCATTGCGGCAAATTCAGGCAACAGAAATAAGCTAATAGTAAGAATGACTAAAAATCCGGGTAACTTAATGAATAAATTTTTTGTAGAGCTAAAACAGTAATTTGTCTCCATTTCTTTTCTCCTGATAAATCAAATTGCCTCCGGCTGCAAAATTTCCGCCGCCGTTTCAAAAAAGAGAATTACAAATAAAAGAAACTTTATGTGGTTTGTGTAGTAAATCATTTTTCTATTTTCCTTTGAATTGTTTTTGAATTGTGAATTTATGCCAAGGGGTTTTAGACAAAAATCAGCGCCATAGTTAAAAATACGAGTTTTTAACTTGAGTCACGATTAGGCGAGCGTTTTGATTTTCAGTTAATCAAAACGCAGTAAAAAAACTCTTTGCAAGAAACGACTGTTATCGATTGCGCCGAATGATTCTCGTATAAGCGTTTTAGTAATGACTGATTATACAGAAAATTCCGGTAAATCCAAC
>CAYUGW010000098.1:0-4639 GCA_964444245.1 uncultured Blastocatellaceae bacterium
AAAAAAGACCGCGCAGAAAACATTCGACGGCTCGGCTTTGTCGGGAAAACTCTGGCGCGAAACGGCATTATCGTTTTGCTTTCGGCAATCAATCCGTACGAAGAAATTCGCCGCGAATTACAGGAAAATTCGCCGCTCGTCAAAACCGTCTGGATAGATTGCGACCTCGAAACTTTGAAAAAACGCGACACGAAAGGGCTTTATAAACGGGCATTTTTGCCCGAAGATCATCCCGAAAAATTAAATAATTTAACCGGCGTGAACGATCCTTTTGAAATTCCGAACAAGCCGGATTTAATCATCAAAACCGATTCGGAACGCGTCGAATCTTCGACCGAAAAGATCTTGAATTTTATTCTCGAAAATATCGAAACACGAAAAGACCGAACGCCGAAAGCACTTTTCATCGGCAGATGGCAGCCGTTTCATAACGGACATATTTGGCTGATCGCGCAGAAGTTACAGCAAAACAAAGCGGTTCTGATCGCCGTCCGCGATGTCGCACCTGACGAAAATAATCCTTTAACAACCGAGCAAACGGTCGAAATTCTGCAAAAATTTTACGAAAATGAAGATGTTGAAATTATGAAGATTTCAAATATCGAAAGCGTAAATTTCGGGCGCAAAGTCGGCTACGAGATCAACGAATTCGCACCGCCGCCCGAAATCGAAAGCATTTCGGCAACCGAGATCAGAAAAAACCTGAGCGAAAAAAACGATGCGTGGAAGGAAAAAGTTGACGCGAAAATTCACGATTTAATCATTAAATATCTCGGCTAAATTTTTGCGGAATCGCGCCATTCCATCTGAAAATGCGAAGTAACGTCGGCAACTGTTTTAAAACCCAATCTTTCATAAAGCCGAAAAGCCGGATTGATTTTTTCGACATAAAATCTGATCGGCAATTTAGTCCGGCGGCTTTGCTCAAAAAGCCATTGCAAAATCTTTGTGCCGATTCCGCGCCCTCGAAATTCGCTCAAAACCGCAATATCGATCAAATGCAAATCGTTGTCTTCGGTCGAAATTATTAATCGTCCGGCAGGTTCGTTTTTGTATAAAATCACGTCATTCGAAGCCTGCGGATAATTTTTTTCATAATCGAGATTCTGCGCCTGAAACTGGAATTCCAGAAGATTATTCAATTCATTTTCCGGCAGATTGAGCGCTTCAAAATGCGTGCGAACCGCGTCGCAGAAAACTTCGCGCCAGAAATTTTCTTCATCGGCGCGACGCGGGCGCAGAATTATTTCGTCGGTAATTTTTTTCATTGTCGGGATTTTCGTGTCTTTTCCAGTTTTTCGTAGAGCGGCAAAACCAATTTTTCGGCAAAATGCACAACCATTTCACTTGCTTCTTTTCTTTTTTCGTCGCTGTCGGGCAAAAATGTTTGATTCGGAGCTTTTGCATTAAACTTCGACGAATCGCGCATTTTAGCGATTTCCTCGTCATCAAAAGAAACGCCGAAATGTTCGCAAATTTCGTTTGTTACAGCATCCGGCAATTGGGTGTAATTGATAAATTTTCCGAGCCGGCTGTCTTTATTTTCGAGAGCCGATTCAGAAAACGCCGCAATTGTGCGGGCAAAGCGTTCTTCGGTGGAAAACTGCAAAATCTCGAATAAATTCATATTCGGAAAAATTTTCTCGATTGCGCCCGGAATCATCTGCGCGCCGGGCTGACGCATTTGCGAAACGATTACTTCGACCGGATTGCGATACATAAAAATCCACGCAGCTTCGGGAAAAGCCTTTTCGAGCAAAGGCAGATCAAGCACGCTCCAACAATCGAATTTGATGAAAATATTTTCTTCGCGCTCAAATCTTTTTTGCGCGAAGGCATTGACGATCCATCTCAGCCAAACCGTTTTTTGTTCGTCGGAAGCATTGGCGCGAAGAACTTTATCAATCACGGACGCTTCGGAAATGACGATATTTTTTTCGAGCGATGCAAACATTTGCGAAACGAGCGTCGAACCGCAGCGCGAAAGATGATGAATAAAACCTTTCGGCGGCAGCCCGCGTGATTTTTCGTAAATTTCGCCTAAAAATTCGATCGGCGTTTGATGACGAAACGCGAGATTAAACGGTTCGCGCAGAAGAATCTGCATCGTGTCTTCAAAAAAAGGCTGCGTAAATCTTTCGCGACCGAGAAAAACCCAATCAACGAAAAATCTTCCGTCATTCTCATAAATTCGAAGCGGCGACCAATCGCGGAAATCTTCTATTTTCAAATCCATCTTTCTATCCAAACACGCTGACCTTCGCGCATTGCCTCCGAAACGTCTTCTTCGCCAAAATTCAAACCTTTCTCGCTCCCGATTTCGACCACGCGCCGAATAAATTCTTCGCTTTCGGAAATTGCTTGAAGTTCCTTTTGCAAAGCCGAATCCCGCAAAACGATCCGGCGCAGTTTTTCAAAATTTTCATTCATTTCTTTGGAAGAATAGAGGATTTTGCGGCGCGATTCAAACCCGTAATTCGCGTTAAAATTTTCTGCGTATCTTTTTTAATAAATAAGTTTGTGCTATTTTGTTTAAGATTTCGATTGCGCTAATTCTTTTTTAAAAAATATGATTCCTGTTTTGAAATTGCCTTTAAAATTCGATTCCGAACTTTTACAAAAAGATCTGCGGCTTTTCGCGCCCGAAGAATGGACACCGCATTTTAACACGGCATATTACGAAGGCGATTGGAGCGGAATCGCTCTGCGCGCGGCGAAAAATTCTCTGATTTCGATCTATCCCGATCCGGCGGCACAGGACGGTTACGAAACCACGGAATTTTTCGAAAGATGTTCGTATTTCCCGAAGGTTTTAGATGAATTCAAATGCGAACTCGAATCGGTGCGCTTATTAAAACTCGCCGCCGGTTCAATAATTCGCGAGCATCAGGATTATTGTCTCGGCTTTGAAAACGGCTTTGTGCGAATTCATATTCCGGTCGAAACAAATCAAGAAGTCGAATTTTTTCACAACGGTCAAAGAGTGGAAATGCTCGCAGGCGAAGCGTGGTATTTGAATTTTAATCTGAAACACAGCGTTGCCAACAAAAGCCGAAAAGACCGCGTTCATCTCGTTATTGACTGCGTTTTAAATGATTGGCTGAAATCTTTTTTCCCGACCGGAGATTAAACATCAGGCAAACGGCATTATAATTTTTTCTTCTAACTTCTCTAGGGTTCAACCATAAATTTACAAACACCGCTTTACTTTTCATTTGATTATTGTAGAATTACCGTTTTGGTTTTTATAAGGATTTTTTTATGTCAGAAGAAATGAATTTACCGGCAGCTAATCAACAAAACCTCGATATTCGCTCGACAGTGCGCGAAGAGATGAAACTTGTTCCGCTCGATACATTTAACTATGAATACGCCGGGCGCGAGATTTGGATCGAATTTGAAATGCCAGAATTTACGGCGATTTGTCCGTTTTCGGATTTTCCCGATTTTGCCGTGATAAAACTGAAATACGTGCCGAACGAACGCTGTATCGAACTCAAGAGTTTAAAACTCTACATCAATGCGTTTCGCGAGATCAAGATTTTTCACGAACACGTAATCAATGTAATTCTGGAAGATTTCGTTGCGGCGTGCGATCCTCTGCGAGTCGAACTCGAAGGCGATTTTAATGTGCGCGGAAATATCAAAACCATTGTGCGGGCAAGTTATAAAAAGTAAAAAGTAAAAAGTAAAAAGTAAAACATTGAATCATTCTTACTTTTTACCTTTCAAGTTATTGTTGGGTTATGGTTTGCCTGATTTCAAACAAATCCAAAATCGCCCTAGTGGTTGGTCGCCGACATCACGCTCGGCTGCGTATGAATATGTTTGTCGCAGGCGTGTTCGATAAGTTTATCAATTTTATCGGAAATTTTGCCTTCGTTGGCTAATCCGGCGTTTGTAACTTCGGAAACAATCAGAAATTTAGCTTTTTCAAGAAGAGTCTGTTCGCGGAATGAAAGTTTTTTCTCGTTGCTTAAAAATGTCAGTTTTTTCAAAACGTCCGCCGCTTCAAAAACGTCGCCCGATTGCAATTTATCATTAAACTCGCGGGAACGAACCTTCCAATCGCTCGAAACATCTTCAAAATCCTTTTCCAGATCATTTATCAAAGATTTGAATTCCTCTTCGGTGATAATCGGTCGGAGTCCGACGGCTTCGACATTTGCCGTTGGAACCCAAATCGTCGAATTATCGCTCAACACCCGAAGGGCATAAAAACTTATCGAGTTTCCGCCGATCTTTTTGTTTTCAATATCTTCGACCATACAAACGCCTTGATTTGGATAAGCAACTTTCTGTCCTACGCTAAGTTCCATATTCATTTTGTCTCCTTATCTGTCAAAATTCAAAAATCAATAATCAACGCGTATCGGTTTGGTCCCGATTCGTTGATTTACCAAAAAATGAGGTGTTGGTATTATATCATATATGTCGAATGATTAGAAGAAAAAGGTTGGAATGCCGATGTTTATTGAGTTTTTTGTAATTGATTAGGGCGGGTTTCTAAAGAAAAGTGAAAAAGTGAAAGTGTGAAAAAGTGAAAAAGTTTCAATTACTTTGCCGACAAATTTGCTCAAACTAAAGGTTTTCTTGTTTTCCTAAAACTAAAACCCGAAAACACCAAAAACTTTTTCAC
>CAYUGW010000098.1:4739-10293 GCA_964444245.1 uncultured Blastocatellaceae bacterium
AAACTTTTTCACTAAAAATCAAAGACCTAAACAGCTACCGCTTTTTTAGGCAGTTCAATCGAAAAAACGGTGCCTTGTCCGATGTCGGATTTGACGGAAACTTCGCCGCCGTGAAGTCTGGCGAGATGTTTGACGATGGCTAAACCCAAACCCGTTCCGCCGATTTCGCGGCTGCGGGCGCGGTCTGTGCGGTAAAATCTTTCAAAAATTCTTTGCAGATGTTCGCCTGAAATTCCTTCGCCGCTGTCTTTGACCGAAATTAAATCTTTCGTGCCGTTCGGCGTATGGCTGACAATCACACTTCCCGACGGGCGATTAAATTTGATCGCATTGTCGATTAAATTCGTCAGCATTTGTTCGAGCCGCATTACATCGGCAAAAACCATTATGTCGGGTTTAACTTGATTGATTAATTTAATGTTTCTTTCTTCGGCTTTTGAAGAAAGATTCATAAACGCTTCGTCAATATGCGGCGCGAGTCTGATCTGATTGATTTCGATTCTGATCGTTCCCGATTCGATTGAAGAAAGCTCCAGAATATCGTCAATCAAATGGTGCATTCGCTCGGCATTTTTGCGGATCACTTTTAGGAAACGCTTGTTGTTTTTTTTGTCATCAATCGCGCCGTCTTCCAGGGTTTCGACAAAGGCGAGAATCGAGGTCAAAGGCGTGCGCAGCTCGTGCGAGATATTCGAGAGAAATTCCTGCCGGACTTTTTCGAGATGCTCGATCTTCGTAATGTCATAAAAAACGCCGACCGCGCATTTCATCTGATCAATCTCGATCGGCGCGATGTGAACATTATATTTATGTCTTTCGATGCCCGGAATTTCGAGCGTAATATCGGAAGAAACGTTTTCTTCCAGAGTTTTGCGAAATGCTTCGTGCAGGTTCAGATCGCGGATTATTTCGCTCAGACGTTTTGTTTCGAGCGCACCGTTTTTTCGCGCAAAAGCACTATATGCCGCAGAATTTGAAGTTAAAACCCGCGTGTTTGCGCCGACGACGATCACGCCTTCGCGCATCGTTTCGAGAATTTTGCTCAAAATCGGGAGAGAAAGTTCTTTTTCGTCTTCTTTATTGGTAAAAATGGAATTTAAAAAGCTCATTTACTTTCGATAAAACGATAACCGACACCGACCACCGTTTCGATGCAATCGCCGCAAACGCCTAATTTCTGCCGCAGACGGCGAATGTGAACGTCCAGAGTGCGCGTGTCGCCGAAATAACTGTAACCCCAGACGTTATCGAGAAGCTGCTGGCGCGTGGCGACGCGTCCGACATTTTTTACGAGATGCGTCAAAAGCGCGAATTCCTTGCGCGTCAGTTTGATGTTTTCATCGCCGCAGGTTACGCGCATATCGGCAAAATCAATCGCGAGGCGTTCATCTTCATATTCCTGAACCGTATCTTTATCAACCCGCCGCAAAACGGCACGAACCCGCGCGACGACTTCTTTGACCGAAAAAGGTTTGACGATATAATCGTCCGCGCCGATGTCAAGACCGGCGATGCGATCCATTTCGGCGGCTTTTGCCGTCAGCATTATGATCGGCGTTTTTTCCGTCAGAGGCTCGCGCCGAAGTCTTCTGCAGAGTTCCATTCCGCTCATTCCCGGCAGCATTAAATCCAAAATGATCAGCGTCGGCGGATGTTTTTCGTCGAGCGCAAAGCGCAAACCTTTTTCGCCCGATTCGGCTATGACGGGGCGAAAGCCCTCGCGTTTGAAATTATAATGCAGACTTTCGGCAATATCCGCGTCGTCTTCGATGATTAAAATTTGTTGAAGCATAATTTTTTTCAGAACTTAACTGTCAGATTAGGCGGAGTGTTTAAATTGGGTATTAACAAAATGTTAAATAAATGTTAAATCACGAAAAATATAACAATTTTGTTTTTTTAAGTTACCTTACGCAATTTCTGAAAATTTAGCCCGCGTAGCGGGTGAAAGCGTGTAGCCCGCAGTGTTTAGCTGCGGGAACAAGTTTTAATATCGTCAAAGCCCGTGTAAACGGGCGGCAGACCAAATACACACACCGAAAAATCTGTCGCTATCTACGATAGCTTGGAATTGCACTTTTCAAATTCCCACAGCTTTTGCTGTGGGCTACACGCTATCGCCATCTACGATAGCTAAATTCTTTAACTGCGTAAAATGAGTTTTAAGTTAAAACCGGGAAGAATCTCACACTAAAACGCGTACGCTCCAAACCTTTTAATCCAGTTCCTTCGGGCGCAGAAATTCGCGCAAATTACCGCATTCGGGCGAAACTTCGCTCCAGTTTTCGATTTCCAGATCAATCACGGCTAAAGCGGCGGTCGGCATTGTTTCTAATTTTCCGGTCAAAACTCCGACCAGATTTTCAAAACCCGGATTATGCCCGACGAGCATTGCGCTTGTGTTTTCATCATTTAATTCGGAAACGACTTCGAGAAGTTCCGAAGTGCTTGCCGCATAGATTCTTTCGTCAAACTCGATTTCGCCCTCGATTTTTGCCGAATCTTTGACCGATCCGGCAGTTTGCCGCGCTCTTTTCGCGGGCGAAGAAACGATTATTTCCGGCAAAAAATCTTTCCCGCGCATCGTTTCTCCCATCAACGGCGCGGTTTTCAAACCTCTTTCATTCAAAGGACGTTCAAAATCGCTTAAACTCGAATCATCCCAACTCGATTTGGCGTGGCGTAGTAAATAAAGTGTTTTCATAATTTTGATGATCTTTGATCTTTGATTTTTGACCTTTGACCTTTGATTTTTAGCAAAGATCAAAAATCAAAGGTCAAAGATCAAAAGTCAGCTCGCATCTTCAATTTCCCGCAAAACAATCGGTTTCGGTTTTCCGATGGCTTTCAGCGTCGAATAAATTTTTTTCCGAATAGATTTGTCTTTTTTGAGCGAAACCAGAAAATCCGTAATTGACAAAATCCCGACGATTTTCCTGTTTTTACCGACGACGGGCAATCTTTTAACCTTGATTCTTTTCATTTTTTTCAAAGCCGTTTTAAGATTATCATCTGCCGAACAAACGACAATTTTGCCATTTATCACTTCACTGACTTTAATTTCGGACGGTTTTTTATCAATTTCGGCAACCGCCAGACAAATATCGCGGTCGGTAACGATTCCGATTAATTTTTTTTCATCGTCAACAACCGGAACCGCGCCGCAATCTTTGACGCGCATAATTGCGACCGCTTTGGTTAAATCGTCGACGGTGTTGCACCAGCCGACATCCGTTTTCATTAATTTCTTTACTTTCATAGAACGAGTCTTATTATATGTTTCCAACTTAGAAAATATGCAATAGATTTTCTGTAAATTTTTGAAATTACACTCCTTTCTCCAATTTGAAATTTGGAATCTGAAATCGTATTAGATATTTCAAGGCGTTTTGTTTTATTATCACTTAAACAGATGAAAACACAAAAACTCGCCGCTATAGATATTGGTTCAAATTCGCTGAAACTCGTCATTGTCGAAGCCGCCGCGAGTGATTCGTTCACGATAATTTTGCAAGACCGCGAGCGAGTCCGGCTCGGACACGAAACTCTTAAAACGCATTATTTATCCGAAGAAGCAATCGAACTTTCCGCCGGAGCGATCAATAAATTCCGCTCGATTGCCGAAAGCCGCGAAACGGACGCGATTCTGGCGGTCGCCACCGCTTCGGTTCGGGAAGCAAAAAACGCGGCGCAATTTGTCAGCGAAATAAAACGGCGGACGGGCGTTACGGTCGAAGTTTTGTCTTCGATTGAAGAAGCGCGTTTGATCGGTGTCGCGGTCGCGCAAAATCTCGGGTTTGAAAAGACGGGTTCGCTTCTGAATATAGATATCGGCGGCGGTTCGACCGAAATTTCGCTGATGAAGGACGGCGAACCGCACAAACTTTTTTCCTTAAAACTCGGCGCGGTCGGTCTGACGGAAAAATTCCTTTTCAGCGATCCGCCCGCCAAAAAGGAACTGAAAAAACTGCGCCGCGAAATCGAATTTGCGCTGGAGAGACCGCTTCGGAAAATGGGCAATCAAACGTGGCAGATTTCGACCGGAACTTCCGGCACGATCTTGACGCTCGGCAAACTCTTGAATTTTCAAACGGGCGAAAATATTTCGGAAAATTTTGAGATCAAATTGAGCCGTTTAAGCGGTTTAAATAAACTGCTGGCAAATATCCCGCTTGAAACCCGCGCTCAGATGGATTTAATCAGCCCGCAGAGATCCGAAGTCATCGTCGCCGGCGGACAGATTCTCGAAGGCGTGATGCGCGCGCTTAATATCAAAAAGCTTCAGCCCTGCGCCTACGCTCTGCGCGAAGGCGTGATTATCGATTATCTGCGCGAGATCGAAGCCGAATCTCTGCCGCCCGTGCCGGATGTCGAAGACATCAAACTGCGCGACATTTTCGCCATCGGCAGACGTTACGGTTACGAGGAAAAACACGCGCTGCAAGTGGCAAATTTAGCGGAAAAAATCTTCGATTCGCTCGCACCGATTTATAACTTAAAACGCCACGGGCGAACTCTGCTCGCCGCCGCCGCGCTGCTCCACGATGTCGGTTATCACATCTCGCACGAAGCGCATCACAAACACTCGTTTTATCTGATAAAACATTCGGAAATAACGGGTTTTACCGAACACGAAAAACTGCTCATCGCCAATATCGCACGGTATCACCGCGGCTCTCTGCCGAAGGACAAACATCTCGATTTCATCGCTTTAAGCGACCGCGACAGCGAACTCGTCTATAAACTCGGCGCGATCCTGCGGCTTGCCGACGCGCTCGATCGCGGTTATGAAAACCGCGTCAAAAACATCGAATTTATTCTGAAAGGCAAACATTTGCGTTTGAAATTAATCAGCGACGAAAATTGCCGTCTCGAATACGAAGCGATTGAAAAGAAAAGAGATATGTTCGAGGTCGCTTTTGACTGCCGATTGATAACCGAACAGGAAATTTCAAAAGTCAGGGCATCGGGGAAATCTTAAACTATTTTTCTTATTGAGGGATGACATTCGCGTTGAAATTTAATCTGCCGATTTTTTCGCGGTTAAAAGGCGGTTTATCTCCGAATCGAGTTTTGCGGTTTTATCAAAACCGCTCGTTTTGAGTTCGATCTCGCCCGCTTGATTTATAAGAAAATGTGCCGGAAAACCCATATTGATTCTGCCGCTGTTGTCTTTATCGGCATATTTCAAAACCACGCCGAAACTGTTCGGCAACAGATTGAAATTAAACGGATTGTCTTTTATGTAAGCATTTACGGTCGCTTCGTTATTCATCGTCAGAGCGAGAAAAACGACTTCTTTATTTTTATAACTTTCGGCGAGTTTGTTGAGTTTCGGAATTTCGCTGTGGCAAATCGCGCATTTGGTTGACCAAAATGTTAAAACTACGACTTTGCCTTTTAATGCTGAAAGTTCAAAAGTTTTTCCGTTTGTCGCCACCGCGCTGAAATTTTCTGCCGTAACTTTGCCGCGATTTTGCTGGGCAAAAACGGCGAGCGAAAAGACGAAAATAAAAATTATGATAATTGGGAGTTTCATTGTATTTATTTTGTG
>CAYUGW010000099.1:0-10236 GCA_964444245.1 uncultured Blastocatellaceae bacterium
GCGGTCGTGTCTCTGCTTGAACTGGGCGTAGATCGTACTTCCGTAAGAATTACGATCACTAAATAGAAGCTATCTCATAAATACAAACCGACTGTTAAGAAAGCGGTCTTTGACCGCGTTTCCCTCGGTAAATCAAAGGTGAAACGCGGTCAAAGACCGCTTACTAAACTGATGGGTTGGAATTTATGAGATAGCTGCCGGTAAAAGCTGTATTTATTTAGGAAAAATGAAAAACCGCTTTTTTCTATATAAAAAGCGGTTTTTTTGTAAATGAAAAAGATTAGGCGGAAAAAGCAATTAGTTATCCGTCGGCTTTTCGCCCTGTTGTTTTCTTTCCTGCCATTTCTGGCGGCGTTCTTGCATACGCTGTTCTCTTTCGGCTCGCAGTTGAGTTAATTGTGCGGTTTGCTCGGCGGTCAGCAATGCCATAACCGAAAGTCTGAGTTGTTCGGAAGATGCCTTCATCTGACTTTTCATATCGCTTAAACGCGCTTGATCGGCTTCGGTCAGCGAACCGTCGCGTTTTTTCATCATCAAAGATCTCATTTCTTCGCGCTGCGGCTCGAAAGTCGCTTTCTGCGTTTCCATCATTGATTTGATCTGCGTTCTTTGATTTTCGGTCAGTTCGATGCCGCGAAGCTCGCGCATAATATTACCGCCGCCGCCGCGCATTCCTTTACCGCCGCGCATTCCCTTGTTCATCCCGCGTTTGCCGGATTTGCCTTCCTTCTTCATCGAACGGTCATTTGTTTGTCCGGCATCTTGTGCGGAAACAAAGGTTGAGAATGCAACAACCGCAAATGCTAGTGTGATAATCGAGAAAAACTTTCGTTTCATTGACATATTTATACCTCTTTGAATTTTTAAGAATTGTTTAGTTTTTTGACTAAGACATAGCGTTAGACGTAATAAAATGTGTTTTGGTTGAACTTTTTTTTTCGCAAACTTTAATTTACCATTTAACATTTGCGAAACGGCGCGGTAAAATGCGATGTTTGAAGATATAGAAAAATATTGGAAACAGCTAAATGAGATTTTTATCAGAAATAAATTCACCCGCAGATTTACGTCAACTTAAAATTGAAGATTTACAAGAGGTTGCCGACGAAGTTCGTCAATTTATCCTCGAAACCTGTTCGCGCATCGGCGGACATACGGGCGCAAGTTTGGGCGCGGTCGAACTTGCCGTGGCGATGCACTATGCGTTTGACACGCCGAATGACCGTCTGGTTTGGGATGTCGGGCATCAGGCTTACGCACACAAGATTTTAACCGGCAGACGCGACCAGATGGGAACGATCAAGCAATACAACGGTTTGAGCGGATTCCTGCGGCGCGAAGAATCGGAATACGACACATTCGGCGCGGGACACGCTTCGACCTCGCTGTCCGCCGCGCTCGGAATGGCGGTCGCCCGCGATAAACAAGAGAAGGATTTTCACGTCTGCGCCCTGATCGGCGACTCGAGCCTGGCGGGCGGAATGGCGATGGAAGCGATCAATCAAGCCGGACATCTTAAAACGAAATTAATCGTTTTGCTCAATGACAACGATATGTCAATCGCTCCGGCGGTCGGCGCATTGACGCGTTATCTGAATCGCATCAAAGAAGCGCAGAGCTATCATCACTTAAAGGAAGAAATCGGCGAAACGCTCGAATCGGTTCCGGGTTTCGGACACAGCCTCAGACGTGCGGCAAAAACCGTCAAAGATGCGATTGCGGCGGCGGTTCTGCCCGGAGCATTAGTCAATGAACTCGGCTTTAAATATATCGGTTATGTTGACGGACACAACGTACCGATGCTGGTGCGCGCGCTGGAAGAAGCGAAAAAAGTTCAGGACGGTCCCGTTATCGTTCACGCTTTGACGACGAAAGGCAAAGGTTACCCGTCGCGCGAAGAAAATTATTATGCGTGGCACGCCACCGGACCCTTTGATCTGAAAACCGGAAAAGCCATTAAATCAAACACGCCCGTGCCGAAATCCTACACACAGATTTTCGGCGAAACGATGTGCGAATTGATGGAAATGGACGAAAAAGTCGTCGCCTTAACCGCCGCCATGCCGGATGGTACGGGCGTTGATAAAATTTTGGAAAATTTTCCCGAACGCGCCTTTGATGTCGGGATTGCCGAACAGCACGCCGTAACCTTTTGCGCGGGAATGGCTTGCGAAGGTTTGAAACCCGTCGCGGCGATTTATTCGACATTTTTGCAGCGCGGTTTCGATCAGATCATTCACGACGTTTGTTTGCAGGATTTAAACGTCACGTTTGCGATGGACAGAGCCGGAATCGTCGGCGCGGACGGTCCGACGCATCACGGTCTGCTCGATATTGCGTATCTTCGGGGTTATCCGAATATAACCCTGATGGCTCCGAAGGACGAAGCCGAAATGCGCGATATGCTGCTGACGGCAATCGAACACGAAGGTCCGGCGGCGATTCGGTATCCGCGCGGCGCAGGGCAAGGCGTTGATATTTCCGAAAAACCGCAGGAACTCGAGATCGGAAAAGCCGAACTTCTCAGAGATTCGGCGGGCGATGTAGCGATCATTGCTTACGGTTCGATGGTTTATCCGGCAATGGAAGCTGCTGATCTTCTGGAAAAAGACGGAATCGAGGCAACCGTAATCAATGCGCGTTTCGTCAAACCGCTTGATTCGGAATTAATACTCGCGCTCGCGCAAACAAATCGTCTGATCGTTACGGTCGAAGAAGCTTATTTAGCGGGCGGATTCGGTTCCGCCGTGATGGAACTGCTTGAGGAAAATTCGATGCTTGACAGTGTTAAGCTGGTTAGAATG
The DNA here is from genome assembly GCA_964444245.1 of uncultured Blastocatellaceae bacterium. Classification (GTDB taxonomy): domain Bacteria; phylum Acidobacteriota; class Blastocatellia; order Pyrinomonadales; family Pyrinomonadaceae; genus JAHCHG01. The sequence continues at coordinate 2,805 of CAYUGW010000099.1, forward strand.
GGCGTTCCCGATAGAATTATCACGCACGGCGATCCGAAATTGCTTCTGGCAAAATACGGTTTGGATTCAGACGGAATTTATACGAAAGTCAAAGAAACAATCGAAATTTTAGAAGAACGCCGCGTCGGACGGCAGCGGCGCAAAGTTATAAATTAAAACGAAAAATGCAAAATCAAAAAAATAATAACAGCGGAAATCCTTTAATAATTATCGGCGCGGTTTTTCTTCTTGTCCTAATCGGCGGTTGGTGGTTTTATACGTCATCGCAATCAAAGCCGATGCCAGCAAATACGGCGGCGGGAACAAATTCGACCGCGCCGAATGCTCTGGATATATATGCCAGAGCATCGCCCGGAGCGCAGCCGCCGCATATTTTGGGTTCGCAAACGGCGACCGTGACGGTCGAAGAATTCGCCGATTATCAATGCGGCGCGTGTGCTTCAAAAAATCCGGTGTTAAAACAGATCGCTTCGATCTACAACAACCGGATCAAATTTATCTATCGCAATTTTCCGCTCAATCAATCGAAATCCTTTGATGCTTCGGTTGCCGCCGAAGCCGCCGGAATGCAGAACAAATTCTGGGATATGCAGAATCTTCTTTTTACCAAACAGACGGAATGGGCGGCGGCGAGCGATCACCGCAAAATATTTTCCGATTATGCGGCGCAGATCGGTCTCGACGTTGCCAAATTTCAAACCGATTCATTGGGACTTCCGGCAAAACAGCGCGTAGATAATGATCAAGCCCGAGGTCGTTCTTTGCGGGTGCAGTCAACTCCGACGGTTTTTGTCAACGGTTTGCCGATTCCGTTTGAGCAAATTACGGTTGAAGGAATGCGCCAGATCATTGATGCCGAGCTGCAAAAAGCCGGAAGCAATCAACCGGCAACCGGAAATTAAATAAATTATGACAGAGAATCTACCCGGGCAAAGCGGAAAATTTATCTCGAAACTCCCTATCTTAGCGGCGGTCGTCGCTTTGCTCGGTCTGGCGGATTCGGTTTATCTGACGGTTCAGCATTTTACCGATGAGCCGGTTCCGTGCAGTCTGATTGAGGGTTGTGAAAAGGTTTTGACGAGTCAATATGCGGAAATGTTCGGTATTCCGACCGCGGCGTTCGGCGCGGCGGCGTATTTTCTGGCATTTTCGCTGGCGGTTCTGGCGGCTTACGGAAACCGCTCGATGTGGACGATTTTCGGCGCATTGGTCGCCGTAATGGCGATTTTTACGATTTATCTCATTTATCTGCAAGCTTTTGTGATCGAAGCCTTTTGCCAATTCTGCCTGATTTCCGCCGCTTCCACCTTGACGCTTTTTATCATTTTTATCATTTCAAAAGCTTATCGCACCGGATAAATTTTCCTTTCTTTGAATCTAACCTGATAAGCTAACCGAATAATATACTGAACGGCAAAATTATTGATTTGCCGGAAAAGATTTGATATGCAGGTAATCGAAGCATACTTGATCCGGCAAATTAATGAATAGCTTTTGTGAACTTGGCAAAAGATTTGATAATGCGATAACTTAAATCTATAAACTAATTTACGAGAGAATAAAGTTTGTGGCTCAAGTTATCTTACAACGCATCGCTGACGGAGATAAAACCGCCGTTCAAGACTGTCTGGATATTTACGGCGGTCTGGTCTGGTCGTTAGCCCGGCGAATGTGCCGAAATAATGCGGATGCGGAAGATGCGGTTCAGGACATTTTTATCGAAGTCTGGAAAAATGCCGGACGCTTTGATGAATCCCAATCTTCGGAAACGACGTTCATCGCAATGATCGCCCGCCGGCGTTTGATTGACAGACTGCGTAAAGTAACGCGTCAACCCGATATTGATTCGCTGGAAGACACTCTGCACGAGCCTTCGAAAGATTTGAGCGAAGATATTCTGACGTGCATTGAAGCCAAAGAAGCCGCCAAAGCAATGAAGCAATTGCGCCCCGAACAACGCCAAGCTATCTATCTTTCAATCGTTCAAGGCTGTTCGCATCAGGAAATCGCCGACGCGCTCGATATGCCGCTCGGCACTGTGAAAACACATATCAGGCGCGGGTTAGTCCAAATGCGCGAGATTTTAGATTTAGGAAATTCAAAAACTATAAAGGAGGTATCGGCATGAAAGATTTAACGGAAGAAAAATTGCTCGATCTCCTTTGTAAAAAAGCCGCGACGGGCTTGGATGCAAGCGAATTAGAACAATTAAAAGAACTTGAAAAAGTATTTCCCGAATGGAAGGATGATGATTCTTTTGAATTTGCCGCCGCCGCCATAAATTTATCGGTAATTGACGCGAGCGAAGAAATGCCCGCGCATCTTCGCTCGAAAATTATGGCAAGTGCCGATGAATTTTTTGAATCAGCCGAAGAAACGCAGGAAACGATAAGCGTTGCGCCGCGCACCGGTCAAACAAGCGGCGATTCTTCTTCTTCTCTGCCGGCGGATGACGATTCTCCAAAACCTTCCTTCTGGCAATCGCTCGGTTGGGGCATCGCGGCATTTGCCTGCATCGCTTTGGCGGTAAATCTTTATTTAACAAGATTTCAAACGCAACCGGATACTGCCGGAAAGCCGGAAGTCGTTCAAACTCCGACTCCGCAACCGACCGACGCGCAAAACCGCGAACAGCTTCTCGCTTCGGTCAAAGACACGCTGAAAGCGGAAGTTGCCAAAGCCGATCCGAAATCTCCGAACGAAATCACCGGTGATATTGTCTGGAGCAATTCCGAGCAGAAAGGCTATATGCGTTTTCGCGGTCTGCCCGTCAACGATCCCGAAAAATCAACCTATCAACTCTGGATCTTCGACGAAGCGCAGGACGACAAATTCCCGATTGACGGCGGCGTTTTCGACGTAAACCGGGAAGGCGAAATAATCATCCCGATTGATGCGAAAATCAACGTCAAAAACCCGAAAATGTTTGCCGTCACAAAAGAAAAACCCGGCGGCGTAGTCGTCTCCGACCGCACGGGAATCATCGCAATTGCAAAGGTTTAAAAAACAAGAAAGGCGGAATTTTGCTTCCGCCTTTTTCCTTTGACTCTGAAATATTACCATTCGGCAAAATTTAACCGCTACCGGGATCGCCGCCTTCGACCACATTACAAGCTATTTCAAGACTAAACATACTTTTTTCGCTAACATCTTTTCCATCTTTTTCGATTAGATAATTTTGTCCGGGAAGGTCAACACTAATTCTCATATTCTCTCCGTCCAACACATCATAGTATAAACCAAAATCATTGTGGTTTGATAAGTGGCAATCATTATCGAAAATAATTTCATAATTTTTCCCCTCCTCATAAACGATTGGTTCGATTGATTTTCCTTTTTTTGTCATCACTCCGTTAATTTCAAGAATTCCTCCTTCATTTAATTCAAACTCCGCACCGATTTGATGCGTAAAAGATCGAGGTTTTCCCAACGCAACCGGAGCATCTTTTCCGTATTTAACATAAAGTTGATATGGGTCTGTAAGGGTTTCCGTATATGGGCTTGCATCTTTTATAACCAAATTGATTAACTCCACATCTTTAAGCGAAGGGTGCTTATTAAGTTTTTTTGCGTGAAAATGATTGAGATTAAGCAGATTCAGGGCTAAAAGTTCATCCGGGGAAATATGCAAAATCGCATTAGCATTTGTTGTTTCTATAGAAATAACAGCTTTCGCCGGAACATCTATTACTTCATCCGGAACTCCGCCTCTGTCTATTTTCAACTTGAGTTTATGAGGACACGCTGATTTTTCTTCATATAAGAAATCTAATTCCAAGCCTTTTGTCGCCGGCTTTTTGATAGCCAGACCTTTTGACATTATTTTAACTTTTGACATTATTCTCTCCTCTTATTCGTTTTTTTTGATGTTTTGGGAATCTATAATATAATGAGAAAAAACTCTAAAATGTTACAAAAAAGATGAATTTTGAAATCATTAAAATTGCGCGTAACCGCCGAGAGTTAAAAATCCTGCCCAAAAATACGGTTGATTAAAATTCGGATTATCGAGCATTTCCAGCTGGGCTTTTTGAAGCGCGGCGACGGTTGAAAGATTTCGGATTTTTCGATAAAAATGAAATTTTTTCATCAATTCGGCGGTGGCATCGGAATCTACCTGCCATTGACTGGCAACGATCAGAGGAATTCCGACAGCTAAAAAGGTGCGTCCCGCGCCAAGCGTGCCTTCGCCTTTAAAAAAGCCCTCCAATGCCGTATCACACGCCGAAAGCACGATTAATTTCGGCTTTTCCGGATTTTGTTTTAGTAATGCGTGATTTTCCAGTGTGCTGTTTTTTTCATCCGGCACAACCAGAAAACCCGATTGCAGAGGCGAATGTTCATTAACGACATAATGCCCGGCAAAATGAACAATGTCCGCCTGCCCGATTTCCTTGAGCAGCGCATTTTTCGTCGCTTGCTTGCCGAGTAAAAGCGTCGGTAATTGATAATATTCGCTTATTTCTCTGGCTTCCCTCGAAGCAGACGGTAGATCCGGCAAATCGGCAAATTCTTTCCGGCTGAATGAGGGATTTCCGATGCTCAGGAGTTTTTCGCCGCCTGAAGTTTCCTTGTAATTTGCATTTTCGGTCGAAGTCAGAAAAACATTCGTGCTTGGCGAATAAGCAATTTTGTAATCGGCGATCAAATACCTATTCGTTTTGTCGGAAATCAAAGCCGCAAACGGAAGATAAAATAATTTTTTGTCGGGAATCAAGTAAATTTCCTTGTCAGCATCAAAATCTTTTTCTATCGGCTGAATCAAAATTTTGTATAATTCGCGTGATAGATGCTGCTGTTCGTCTTGTTTTTTGGCTCTGACTGCCGTTAAAAATGCAGTAATTTTTTCATTCAAATTGTCGGATGCGGTTTCAACCGAAAAGCTTTTGATATTATTTTCGCTGATCAGCCAGATAATCGTTTTTTGATCGAGAACAGCGTATTGAACAATCTGAACACCGCGCGGCAATTTTCGAAGAATCTCCTGCAAATCAAGCGGTTTAGTTACATTTTCAACTTTTATTTCAGCAACATCGTCGGAAAACTTAACACCGTTTTTCATCAAATCCAATAACGAGCGCGAGCGTGATTCTTCCGAATAATCAAAGGCTTTTTCAAAATTTCCGTTTGAAAATTCATATTCGATTGCCAGATCATAAATATCTTGTTCGCCGTCGAAAAAAGCATTTCGATTTTGCTCTTCCGTAATTTTCTGACGGTTTTCCTCGAATAAACTTAACATTTCCGGCAATTCCGCTTGAATTATTCCATTATTTTTATCTTTGGCACCGCACAAAAGCCGACCTTTCAGAGCTAAGAATTTTCCAACCTGAAATTCCATCGAAGCATAAATCTGAATGGCTTGCGCGTAATTTTCCAGGGCATTCGGACAATCGTTATTTTTTCGTTTTAATTCGGCAATATGCAGATTCGCATAAGCGACGGCTTTGTTTCGCACCTTTTCATCGGCTAAAGTTTCCGAAACCTGTTTCCCTTTTTCGGCAAATTCCAAAGCCTCTGCAAATTTTCCCCGGGCGGCGTAAATACCGGCTAAATTTGCATAGCCGACTCTTCCGTATGAAAGGTCTTTAATCTGTTTGGTATAAAGATCAAGCATTTCCTTTTGAAATTCACCGGCTGTTTCAAACATCTTCGTCGAGAAAAATAATCTTGCCGCAACATCCAAATCCCGTCCTTTCTGCCTAATGCTCGAATCAGGATTTTCTCCGGTTTTTAAAGTTTTTTGAATATGGAAAAAGGCTTTTTGATACTGATTTATTTGAAGATAGGAATCTGCCAGCCACGAAAGAGATTTTTGCGTATTATATAAATCATTCGTTTCTTCCGAAAATTTCAGTGAATCTTTTGCATATCGGATCGATTTCGAGATTTCCTTCATTGCTTTCGCGTTGATTGATAACCAGTAAAACGCCTGCGCCGCCAGCCATTTAAAATTGTTTTTTTCGCAATAATCGGTCAATTCGACAAGTCTCTTTGTGCTGTTCCGTAATCCGTCCGTTAAGAATTCGCAGTAAGCTATCCAATAATCGCAAAGCCTCGCTTCCCACGTATTGCCGGCTTTTACGTAAAATTCACGAGCCGCGATAAACTCGGCGAGCGAATCTTTATAATTCAATTTCAGGCAAAATTGATACCCTTTTTTAACAGAATCTTTTGCATTTATGAGATAAACGATTTGTTCTTTCGAGAGTGAAGTATAATAATCCGCGATCTCCTTAAAATATCTGTCGCCGGATTTTTCCGTTTCGATTTCGCCGATAAATTTCAAGGCTTCAAGGTTTTCCAGTCGGTCTGCGCCTTCGGTTTCCAAAAATAAAAAAGCAAGCTGTTGCGGTATCAGCTTGCCGGTAATCATCTCACGATTTGCACTTACTATTCGATACGCCGTGTCGGAATCCCTGTTTCGGTAGGCGGCAAAAAAATCTCTGAGTATTTCTTCCGAAGTTTTGTTTCGAGAACTTTCCGATTCGAGATTCGATAAATTTCTACGCGCTTCTTCCGCCCAATTCGAATTTGAATCGAAATTCAGATATTGCGTCCAGGCTTCTTTCGCCTGACTCTTTAGGTTCAGTAACTGCAAATTTATCGCGCTGTTAAAATGCGCTTCGTGCAAATTCGGATTTAAATCCAACGCCTTTTTGAATCTGTCCAGAGCCTTTCCCGAAAGTTCTGTTTTAAGACTTTCCTCATCGCTCAAAATTCGGCTTTTTTCCAGATAAGCAACGCCCAGATCATTCTGCGTCTGCGGGTTTTGCGAGTCGAGCTTTTCGCTTTTTTCCAGTTGTTTGATCGCTTCGTCGAATTCTTTTTTCGCCAGATAAAGTCTGCCGAGCGCGTGCAGATTTTCGGCATTTTGGTTTTCCGAAGCATTCTTGAAAATCAGATTTTCGGCGCGGCTCAGTTCGATGGTGTCGATTTTTTCTTCCGCGCCGCCGCGCGTGTTGGTTTTCGGCGCGTATTCAAATGCGGAAATGCGCGCGTCCAGCGGGCGTTCGTTTTTGAAGGCTTTGTTAAGCGAAACCAATGCAAGTTCGGAATCCGCAGATCGCAGATAAAAATTCCAGACAAGAAACGCAGATAAACCGAAAATGACCAGAAATCCGGCGGCAACCGGAAACGGAGCGGCGAAAAGTTTTGAGAAAAATCCCGCTGCCTTAGCTTTTTCCGGTTCTTTTATTTGCTCTTGCGACTTTTTTTCCGTTAAACGCTCATCTGCTTTTCTTCGCAAAGCGCGGGCGAAATTCAATTTTTTGCGTCTTTCATCCGAAATCAGAAAATGCTTTTCAAATTGCGTTTTTTCGGTTTCGTCTAAATTATCGTCAATATATTCGCGGATCAATTCATCTTCTTCGATGAGTAACGCTTGAAAATAGCCGTCATCGGTCATCAAACGCTCTTCTGTTTGTTCGAG
>CAYUGW010000100.1:0-10184 GCA_964444245.1 uncultured Blastocatellaceae bacterium
AAAGGGTTAGATTAGTGAGATTAGGGATATTAGATAAATAATAGTAAAACCCGGGACAGGTTAAATTATATCGAAGCAAAGACATTTTGCTTACAATATATAAATTAACAAGTTTTAACAAGTTTAGTCAAGGTTATATACTATGTTGTGAGAAATAAAAATACAGTAAAAACTAAACAAAAAGTTTAATTTCGGGTTTTGTTTTATTTTTCAATTTTGCCGTATTTTTTCAAGATTTTAAGCGTTTCATCAATCGGCAACGCTTCAATCGTGCGGTTTTCGCGTCCGGTCATTGTTTGGGCGCGGAAAAGTGAATTGTAAATCGCTTCTTCAGTCGCTTCGATGGCTGCCAGAAATAAGGGCGACATCGCATCGTTTGATAAAAGGCGGACATTTCGCGGATTTGGATCATTTGATCTGATGCGGACTTCCGAAGCGGTCGAAAAAGCTATCACATAATCGCCGCTGCCGTTTGTTCCCGCCGCGCCGGTTCGTGCCAGACCCGACATCGCACGTGCTGCGAGTCTTTTCAAATTCCGCGCATCAATCGGCGCATCCGTTGCAATGACAATAATTATCGAACCGTCCGCGCTGTTATTTAAATCATTTTTGTTGGCGGAGCTTAATGATTTTTCAAGCGTATCTTTTAAGTAATATTTGCCGAGTTCGACACCGACGGGCGCACCGTCAATCGTCAAAACGCCGCCGTAATTGGTCTGCACGAGAACGCCGACCGTAAAACCGCCGAGCGAAGCGGGAAGTTTGCGCGAAGAAGTTCCGATTCCGCCCTTCCAGCCGAAGGCGACCGTTCCCGTTCCCGCGCCGACCGCGCCTTCTTCTATTTCGCCCGTTTTGGCGTTTTTGATCGCATTAAAAACATCCGCTTGCGAAATATGCCGCCCGCGAATGTCGTTTAAAAATCCGTCATTCGTTTCGGCAACCAATGGATTTATTGATTGAACCGATTCGTTTCCCGGCAGAGCGAGCATAAAATCCATCAAAAAATCCGCCGTTTTCGGCACGCTCAAGGTCGAAGTCAGCAGAATCGGCGTTTCGATTTCGCCGAGTTCTTCGACCTGCGTCGAACCCATAAGTTTGCCGAAACCGTTGCCGACAAAAACCGCGCCCGGAACTTTTTCCCGAAAGAGATTTCCGCCGTGCGGCACGATTGCGGTTACGCCCGTTCGCACATTTTCGCCTTTGATAACGGTCGAATGCCCGACCGAAACGCCTCCGACATCCGTTATCGAATTAAATTTTCCGGTCGGCAAAATACCGATTTTCAAACCCGTTTCACGCGCCCGCGGTCTTTCGTTTTTCGGCATAATCGTTTGAGAAAAATTTGTCGAAATAAAAATTATTAATAAAAAAACAGTTGAAATTTTCCGAAAGTTTGAAGATGTTGGAATCATAACTGTTTATTTTACAACATCTTCAAACTATTTTTCTAATCTTTGCGGCGATCAGCGGTGAAAAAAGTAAAATGAGTAAACCGATGGGAAGCAAACCGCCGCTGAAGATATTGTAATCTTCAAGGATTCTCTCCCAACTCAGATTCAAAACGAATTTCCCGAGAACGATTTCAAACGAAACGGTTAAGATCAGCCAGAAAAATCCGACGGCAAAAAGCCGGTAATAATTTGCGGCACGCAGCCATTTAACAAAGAAAAACGCGATTGACAAAATAATCAACGCGCCCGTCAGGACGGCGATTTGCCGCGCACGAAAATCTCCGACAAAAGGTTCGAGAAACAATGTCCGCAAAATGCCGTGCAAAATTTCCGCGCCGATTATGATTAACCAGACGACGAGTGCGCGAAAGAAAATTTTTGATAGATTTTCGGTCAAATTTTATAAATTCAAATCTTTGCGCCGGATGATTAAAACCGAACACGGCGCGTGGTGCATTACGGCATCGGAAACCGAACCGACGAGCATTCGTCCCCAAAACCCGCGTCCGTGCGAGCCGACGACGACCAAATCCGCCTCCCATTCCTGCGCCGTTTCGACAATTTCGCGTTCCGGCGAGCCTTTTTTTACTTCCCTTGTCGGAGTGAGTTCGGGGAAATTTTTTTGGATTATCGCTTTCGCTTCTGATGCAAATTCATCCGCCTGAGCTTTTGCGTCGTCTTCGAGTTCCTGATAATAATTAGCCGAAAGCGCAAACGGTTCACCCGCCAGCGGGAAAACTTCTTCATAAACCGCAATGATTTTTACCTCGTTATTTTCTGCTTCGGCAAACATCCGGCAGTATTCTTCGATTGCCGCCCGGCTGTATTCCGAGCCGTCGGTTGCAATTAAAATTTTCATTCCATACCTCTGTTAAATAATTTTTGCGAAAGAAATTTTTTATTTTCTTCCATAGCTTTAAGGGTTCTTTTCAAAATTTCTCTCACTTTTAGCCGGATTATTTCCGGTTTTACTCTGTGCGCGAAACCGTTGACATTACGCCGGTTTCAGAATATGTAATGATCACCGGTAAAGACTGCGTAAATTTTATCAGCGTCTTTGTTTCGCTTTCGTCTTCGATGTCGAGCGTGCCGAACGAGCTTCCTTCCGTGCTTTCAAAAGCGACCATTTTCGGATTGAGAATATTGTGCGTCTGATGATTTTCCGTGCCGCTGCCGACGATCAGTTCGATTTTGCTTTCGCCGCCCTTTTCATCAAAAGTCAAACCGACAAACGGCAAACCTGCGCTCAAAACCTGCGCTCCGATTTCATCGGATAAAACCTGTACACTCGTTTCCGCATCGAGCTGTTTGCGGCTGAGTTCATCAAAAAAATTCTTCCAATTTTCTCTTTTTATTACTTTTGTCATCACCTTTGCCTCCGTAAATGTTTAAATTTCAAATCTCTCTATAAAACTTAAAAGTGCAAGACTCGTTCCATTTCGCTTCTAGTGTAAAAACGGTGAATGTTTTGGCGACGATGCTGCCAAACTTATCAATTGGCAGGGACGAGAAACTGCGAAAAATTTCGCGGTTTAAGCTGCGGGTTCGCGGAAAAATTCGCATATTAAATTGCAGAAACTCAATAAATACGGACTTTTTATTGTGGAACAAGCATTGCGAAACAGTTTTTCAGAGAGTTCGCAATTTTCGGACGAGTAAGATTTTTAATTCAGGAGACAAATAAAATGATTGTAAAAATATACGGAATGATTTGGGCGTTTATCGCAATGGCAGCGGCAGTAGTTTTTCTCAGCGGTAATTTCACGCAAATGACCGCAGTCGTTTTCGGATTTATCAGTTTCGGGATGATTTTTATGGGAATGATGGGCGTTTTGCCTGCCACTTTCTCGCATCATGAGCCGGTGAAAAGGCAGATGGAAAAAGCACCTGTTTTGGAAAAAGCACCTGTTAAAGAAGAAAGCAGAGGCTTTGTTCACGCCGGACAGGTTTCGGTTCATTAAAACGCGCGGCAAAAATTTGATAATAAATATCGGTTGAAATTTATTTTGCCGGTTCGGTAAACTTCACCTCGCAAAAATGGATAAAATGAATTTTTCACGGCGGCAGTTTCTCCGACAACTCGGAGCGGTTGCAGCACTTGTTCTAGCCGGCGGCAATAATTTGCCGCTTTTCGCCGGCGGCGCAGATAAATCCGCTTTTGAAATTCTGGTGGCGGGCGATTCTCTGGTTTGGGGACAAGGTTTGCGCGAAGAAAATAAATTTTATTCACTCGTCAAACAATGGCTGGAAAAAGAGATTTTCAAAGGATCGCGGCAAGTTAAACTAAAAGTCAAAGCGCATTCGGGCGCGACCCTTATTATGCCGCCCGAAGAACTCGAAGCGCACCGCCAAGCCGGCGACGACATCGGCAAAATTTACTGCCCGGAAGTAAATGTTTCCTTTCCGAGTATTCAAGACCAGATCGAACTTGCCGCCCGCGAGTATGTCAATCGAGAAGGGGTTGATTTAATCATACTCAACGGCGGCATCACCAATATCGGTGTCGCCAATACCCTAAATCCGTTTTTCAGCGGGAAAAAATTTCGCCGTTTGATTCATCAATTCTGTTTTCAGGAAATGCACAAACTCCTCGATCAAACGGCGCGATTTTTTCCGAATGCAAGAATCGTCGTCATCGGTTATTTTCCGATTATTTCAACCAAAAGCAAGGTCAATAAAATCTCCCGATTTTTTCTGAAAATCATCAAATTTCCGTGCGAATTGCAGTTTCTCATCACCAACGGCATCAGCAAACAGTTCGTTAAAATTCTTCGTAAAAAAATGGCAAAACGCTCTGAGGTCTGGTTTGAAGAATCAAACCGCGAAACGATCAGGGCAATTGACGAAATCAATTCAAAACTCGGCAGTGAGCGCGTTGTCTTCGTCGAATCACCGATTACGAGCGAAACCTGTTATGCGACCGAAAAAACTCTGCTTTGGGAATTGGGCAAAAAAAATCTGCCGGAAGACGAAAAATACGGCGAGCGAAAAAAGGAATGCCGAAAGGTTTTTGATGAAACAAGAGTTGATCCTTACGGAACGTATTCCACGCGCATCTGCGAACTTGCCGCCACCGCGCATCCGAACATCGAAGGCTCAAAAGCCTTTGCCGAAGCCGTCAAAAAAAATCTGAAACCGTTTTTAGTTGATAAAAATTTGTATTTTTAACCGAAAATTAAAGATACGTCCGCAGTTTATTTAAGATCGCCTGCTTCGATTGTGCGCCGACAATCCGGTCAACTTCGCGCCCGTTTTTCAAAATCAAAAGCGTCGGAATGCTCTGCACGCCGAAGCGCGCCGCCGTCATCTGATTTTCGTCAATATTTAATTTTCCGATCAAAACCTTTCCGGCGAGTTCTTTTGCCAGTTCGTCAATAATCGGCGCGATCATCCGGCACGGAGGGCACCACGCCGCCCAAAAATCGAGCAAAACGGGCAGCGCGGATTGTTCGACCGTTTCGCCGAAATTTACGTCCGTTATAATTACGGGCTGCATTGAAAAATCCGGCAGAGGATTTTTGCATTTCCCGCAAATCGCCTTTTTATCGGCATCTGCCGCCACACGATTATTTGCGCCGCATTTGGCACATCGAACGATTATCGTATCATTTGCCATAAAACATTTCTCTTTTTAACACAGCAGTAATTTTTTGATTTCTCTTAAAAGACTTTAATTATGCGCTTTTTTTATCAATTCAGCCGAATTATTTCCCGGATTGTTGACATCACGGCTGACCGGGTATGAATCCATCTTTTCACCCGGAAACGGAACAAAAAATTCTTCTAAATGATGTGTGTCTTTTTCTCTTTCATCGAGCCACTCCGAATAATTTTCTTCTCTTAAAATCACGGGCATCCGGTCGTGAATTGGTTCTAAAATCTCATTGGCTTCGGTTGTGATAATCGTGCAGGTTTGGGTTATTTCGCCGGATTCTTTATCTGTCCATTCTTCCCAAAGCCCGGCAAAACCGAAAACTTCTTTGTCTTTAAGATAGAAATAATAGGGCTGTTTTGCACCTTTCCCTTTTTTGTCCCATTCATAGAAACCCGATGCCGGAATGATGCAGCGTCTTTTTTTGAAGGCTTCCCGGAAAGAAGGTTTTTCCGAAAGTGTCTCGCTTCTGGCATTGATGAGTTTTGAAGCAAACGAATCATCCTTTGACCAGGACGGAATCAATCCCCATTTTAACGGCTCAACAATTCTCATCCCGTCTTTTTCCAAAACGGCGGGAATCATTCGGCTCGGCGCGATATTGTAATGCGGCTGGAAAATCGTCGGATTGAGCTGTCCGATCTTGAATTCCTTTTTGATCTCTTTCGGTTTCGCCTTTTGCACAAATCTTCCGCACATTTCTTAAATTCTCCTCTTCTGAAAATTATTTGATGACCTGCAAAATCTCTTTCAGGCAGGTCGTGTATCTCTGTGATTTTCTTTCCGATCTCATCTGCCAGGATTTTTCTTTTTGTCTGATGCCGATGGTGATTGAGTCTCTGCCGAATCTTTGAATAATTTTATCCATTGCCGTCATCAAGTGTTTGTCCTTTTGATAATTATTTTCCTCGAAAAGCCGAATCGTTTCCGCTTTCTCCGGTTCTAGTCCTTGCAGAATAACGCCGACTTTTTTGTATTTATAGCCTTTTTTGAAAATCTTTTTTAAGCCCTTGCGCGTCCATTCGCGCAGTTCGCGCGTGGAATTTGTCGCGCTTGCCAGATTGATCGTGATCGAATTATTATACTGCTCGGTTTTGGCAAAACGGTTTGTCGAGAGAAAAACCGTGACGGCTCGCGCCGTCAGATTATTTTTTCTCATATTCAATCCGGCGTTGGCAAGATATGCGTCCAGCGCATCTTTAATATCGGAGAACGATTCGACCAAAACGCCGAACGAGCGCGAGCAGCAGATATTTTTCTTCGGCGGGGGAATGAGTTCTAAAGGCAGACACGCTGCGCCGGATAATTCTTCGACAATTCGTGCGCCCGTAACCGTCAGAAGTCGCCGGGCGTGGCGGCGGTCGAGAAGTTTTAACTTATACGCATTATCAATTCCCAAATTTCTGAGTTTTAATGCCGAACGGTAGCCGATTCCCCAGACATCTCCGACCGGCATTTCTTTGAGAACCGAATCAATAAGACTCTCATCGGTCATCTCAAACACATCGAGCCGGTTTTGTTTGGCAAAGCGATTGGCGATCTTTGCCAAAGTTTTATTCGGTGCGATGCCGATTGAAACAGGCAATCCCGTCCATTGATAGATTTTCTGCTTGATCTTTTGGGCTTTACTGGAAAGCGTTTGAAATTCGAGTTTTTCTTTTCCTTCAAGATTAAATGCGAGAAAGGCTTCATCAATCGAATAAACCTCGACTTCGTGAGAAAAATAAGTCAGAGCTTCCATCACACGCGCCGACATATCGCCGTAAAGCGTATAATTTGAAGAAAAAACCTGTAGATTTTCTTTTTCGATCAGATATTCGATCTGAAAAAAAGGCTTGCCCATCGTAATGCCGAGAGCTTTGGCTTCATTTGAACGGGCAATGACGCAGCCGTCATTATTCGACAGCACGACGACCGGACTTTCTTTTATCTCCGGCGCAAATACTCTTTCGCACGAAACATAAAAATTATTGACATCAACTAAAGCAATCATCGGTAAATCATTTATTTGAAGGATTTGATCGAATGAAGAACTCTGCCCCAAATCTCGAAATCGGTTTCAATCGTTACTTCAATCGGGCTGTAATTTATATTTTCCGCAAACAGCCAGGTCGAGCCGTCATCGAGAATCCGCAGCCGCTTGACGCACAGATCGCTGCCGAGCCGGGCGACGACAATATCTCTGTCTCTGGTTTCGCTCATCCGGTCAACAACGAGCAGTTCGCCCGCCCAGATCAGATTCTCCATCGAATCGCCGATCACCCGGACATAAAAGGTCGAGAGCGGATTACGGATCAGATCGCGATTCAGATCAATTCTGCCCTCGATATAATTTTCGGCAGGCGAGGGAAACCCCGCCGACACGCGCGACGCAAAGATCGGACGCGATAATTTGCGGGAATAATTAGGGACAAAAATCTCCAAAACCTTGCATTCCATAGTTTTATTTAAGGCAAGCCGACATAAATTAAATTTGTAACAACTATGAAACAATGTATAACACAAGACACGGGGCGTTGTCTAGATTTAATTTGAAAAAGGCTTTTTAGTTTTTGAAATCAAACGGTCTGCCTTATCCGCTCGGTAGCTACATCCCAAAATCCAATTGTCGTCAGCTAATGGTCTTTGAAAAAATAACCTGACAAAAAAAGTCTTGAAAGGGCTTTGCCCGCTGATGAGCGGAAAGGCTTGCCTTTCCGTAAATCGCTCTCTAATAATATTGAGGCTCTGCCTCTAAATCAAACCAAAATAGAGGCAGAGCCTCAGAAATCGGGGAAGAATCTTTCGGAAAGTCAGAGACTTTCCCCTCATCGGGCAGCAAGATCCGCGATTGTTGGATTTATTTTGAACAGACCATTAGCTGACGGCAATCAAAAACTGCAAAATTCTAAATTTAACCACTAATTGTTAAAGAGCCATTTTTGAATTCCGCTTTTTTCCGGCATACCACTGGCACACAAGAAATTTAACAATTTGTAAAATTAAATATATAATGCTTTTGTTTTTATCAGAGTTCAGATACTTCAAAATATATGCTTGATAAAAAATCCCTTTCCGAAAGAGATATTTGCACAAAATTTATCACTCCCGCGATTGTCAAAGCCGGTTGGGATTCGCACACGCAATTTCTTGAGGAAGTTTCTTTTACGGATGGCAAGATTTATGTTCGCGGAAAGCTTCATTCACGCGGAACAGCGAAACGTGCCGATTATATTCTTTACTACAAACCGAACATTCCGATTGCCATTGTTGAAGCCAAAGACAATAAACACACCATCGGCGCAGGATTACAGCAAGCCTTAGATTATTCACAAATTCTCGATATTCCATTTGTTTTCAGCAGTAACGGCGATGGTTTTAAATTCCACGATAAAACCGCAACCGATGAAACAATTGAAACCGAATTGGATAATGACAGTTTTCCTTCGCCGGAACTGCTCTGGCAAAAATATAAAAAATATAAAGGCATCGAAACCGAAGAAGAAGAAAAGATAATCGAACAGGATTATTATGATGACGGCAGCGGGCGAAAACCGCGTTATTATCAGCAGATTGCCATTAACCGAACGATTGAAGCGATTGCCAAAGGACAAAACAGAATCTTGCTTGTAATGGCGACCGGAACAGGCAAAACTTACACGGCTTTTCAAATCATCTGGCGTTTGTGGAAGGCAAAGGCAAAAAAACGCATTTTGTTTCTGGCAGATCGAAACGCTTTGATAGACCAAACGCGGCGCGGTGATTTCAAACATTTCAAAGAATCAATGACCGTTGTGCAAAAGCATCAGGTTGATAAATCTTATGAAATCTATCTGGCACTTTATCAAGGTTTGACGGGTTCGGAAGAATCGAGCAATATCTTCAAACAGTTTTCGCCGGATTTCTTTGATTTGATCGTTGTTGATGAATGCCATCGCGGAAGCGCGAGAATTGATTCGGCTTGGCGCGAAATTCTTGAATATTTCAGTTCGGCAACGCAGATCGGTTTGACGGCAACGCCGAAGGAAACAAACGACATCAGCACGAGCGAATATTTTGACGAACCGATTTATACATATTCGCTCAAACAAGGCATTGATGACGGCTTTCTTGCGCCTTACCGCGTTATCAGAATTACGCTCGATATTGACGCGGAAAACTGGCGACCGCCGAAAGGTTTTAAGGACAAAGAAGGTATTTTGGTTGATGACCGGATTTATAACCGTTATGACTTTGATAAAAAGATTGTCATTGAAGAGAGGCGGAAATTGGTTGCGAACAAAATAAGTGAGTTTCTAAAAGGCTCAAACCGCTACGATAAAACGATTGCTTTTTGCTGCGACATCGAACACGCCGAAGGAATGCGAAGCGAACTGGCAAAAGAAAATGCGGATATTGTTTCGCAGAATCATAAATATATTGTGCGGATTACGGGCGATAATGACATCGGCAAACGCGAACTCGATAATTTTATCAATCCCGAAGAAGCCTTTCCGGTAATTGCCACGACATCGGAACTAATGACAACGGGCATTGACGCGCAAACCTGCAAAGTTATCGTTCTGGATAAAAATATCAATTCGATGACGACCTTCAAGCAGATCATCGGACGCGGAACGCGAATCAATGAAGAATACAACAAGCATTTTTTCACGATTCTCGATTTCAGAAATGCCACAGACCTCTTTGCCGATCCTGATTTTGACGGCGATCCGATTCGCGTTAAACCCGTAACCGAAGATGATGATTTAGGAACGATTCTTGATGAAGAAGAACGGGACGAAACACCGGTTATAGATGAAATTACAGATGAAGAAATTGAATTTGTAAAACCTGAAATCAGAAATCCTTTTTCGACCGTTGATTTTGTTCCGCGTGAAAAAGTCTTTGTAAATGGCGTTGACGTTTCGGTTTTGGTTTCGCGCGAACTTTCGTTTGATAAAGACGGGAAACTAATCACGCGCAAACTTACCGATTATACAAAAGAGCAGATAACCGAACATTTTGCCACGCTCGATGCTTTTCTCAATAAATGGAATGAATACGACAAAAAGGAAACCATAATCAAAGAATTGGAAGAACAAGGCGTAATGGTTGAAGAA